>JAZSAO010000209.1:0-9665 GCA_045601945.1 Faecousia sp.
CACTAAGTGGAGACCGAGATTGAATAATCTGGATCTAAAAAAAGCGCTCTCTCAGTTCCAAAGTGAGGATTATGTTAATATTTTTAAAATGTATCCGGATCTCAGATATATGCAGACCTACATAGGAAATGGAACCTCCAATCAGGCTCTTGGCGTTTTTGGTGAACTTAATGGTATGATCGCCGATTTCTTTGTGGGGAATTTGGCACAGAATTATCCCGGGCGGAATATCTCCATGAGGAATGCTGTACGCCAACACGGCGGTAAAATCATCTTTATCGAATATGATTTGCGGATGGGTGAGACATTGACTCCTGTCTATCGTCTATTGGTTGACCAGTCTCTGAAAGAAGCCTTGGGACGTCAAAACTCTAATGTAGGAAGTGAGAGAAAGGAGACAAATATAGGCCATTGCTATTTGTTTGTAGATGAATTTAAACTCTTACCTCAACTGCAACATATTGACGATGCCTTGAATTTTGGTCGCGGAATGGGTGTTCGTGTAATGGCCGGCATTCAGAGTATAAATCAGTTATACGACCTTTATGGGCGAGAAAGAGGCGAGGTGTTGGTAGGCGGATTTGGTAGCGTTATGGCTTTCCGAACGAATGACAATGCTTCTCGTGAATATGTGACTAACCTTATGGGCCCTAATGTAATAATTTACCAGTATCTCAATGAACTTAATAATACTTTTTGCACGGAACAACGACAAGGGAATACGGTGGAGCACTGGGATCAACTTAATTTGGGAGTGGGACAGGCTGTTGTCCGCATGGGTGATAATTTGCCTTTTATATATCAGTTCCACGAATATAAGGAGTAAATCGCAATGAGTTTAAAAGATTATCTTGTTCCAAAGAAGGCTAAACCGGTGGTCCAGGTCCAAGAGAAAAGACCTGTGGTACACTCCCATCCTTTGGGGCAATATTTGTTCGCCAATGACTGTATCTGTAATTTTGCAATCAGCGGTAACGGCCCTTACCAAAGAGTGGTTGTGGATGTCCTCCGTGAAATGCAGGGCGTCTTTCCAGTGATTATTCTTCATGGAAATGATGCCGGAATTATGGGAATTTCTGCCGCCATATCACAAGAAAAGTTTGGACCCGATGATCGATATTTTTGGGTCTGCGGAAATGGTTCATTTGAACCCCTTCTGGGTATAGAAGAGATGGAATTGACGAAGATCCTGCAAGATCTTGCCAAATTAGCAGGTTATACTTGTTCCTCCCATTTTCCTAAAGTGGTAACGGGGCATTTAAGCTTACTGGAATACATGAGGTGTGAATGTAGTCTTTCTGCACTATACTACCTATGTTCTTTCAAAAGTCTTGCGAAATTTCAGAAGAATATCAATATGTTGGATTGCAGTGAGGCGGAAAAAGAGGAACTCATTTGGCAGTTGGGGCTTTCCAGTGAGGCAAATAGAGAACAGTTTGACATTTTCCGTGAGGTGATTTTACGACTTGCTCATGAATCCAAAATATCTGGATGGACACCAGATCAATTAGTGGGGAAAATGAATATTTCAACTGCAATTCGGGAAAAAGCTACTTTGCTTCTCTCCGTGGACAGCATGTGCTCTCCTTTTTTGATGCAATATCTTTGCTGGGAACTGAAATATCATAATCACGAAAATTTCTTCCTGCTTATTGACGATGTTCCTTTAAAAGACAGTGGTATTTCTGAATTGCTGGGATTATCATCTGTTGGGTTCCGTTTCGGTATTCTGTCCAAGAATATTGTAGGGATGATGGATGATAAAGAAAGCAAATTGGAGCTTGTAGCGGAGAAGGTCCATCGTTTGATTCTGTTTAAACATAGTATGGACACCACTGCTCAAACCCTAGCTGATTTAATAGGTAAAGACTATGTGGAAAGAAAAACTACCACAATGGGATCCGATCGTGGGTGGTTGAACATTACACCCGACAGAAAAACCAAAACTATAGCAACTACTAAAGAAATGATACACAGGGTAGAAACAAGGGATATTATCAATTTAGAACCCAATCGCGCAATTATTTTTGATACACTGACTAATAAAATATTTCGGTATTGAGCTGAGGGAAAGGAGGATATATGGCATTTAATTTTAATGGAGGTAAAAAGGATAATTCCTTTGATTCTTTCACTTTTGATGATTCTACTAAAAAAGACTCTGGCGATGGTGGAAACTCGTCCGGATTTTCTTTTGGTAAGTTCAAGCCAAAGGAACTCACCTCCACGGATTTATTGGATAACTTCAATGAAGACAATCTTGGCGTCGGGGGTCTTGGAAGATCTCGTAGAAAAAAGGGTATTGATCTCAGTTCTGTGAGTCCTAAGATTTGGATTATCGGTATTATGGTCATAGTTTGTATTATATTGGTGGCGGTTTTCATAGAGGAGATCTTGGCATTCATGTCGTCTCTTATGATGCTTATCATAGTCATAGGCCTTGGAATGCTTGCTATTCGTCTACTGTTTGGTGGTGGTCGTCGTCGCCGATAGGTACTTCTTATGAGAGTATTTGTGATTTTTGTCGCTCTATGTATGATGTCTTCTATGACTACAGTGAGTAATGCCCGATACGTAGATTCTGTGGATCAATTTGTATTAACATATTTGGATGCGGTAGAGAGGGGAGAATCTTCTTTTGCGGAAACCATAGTCACAACGAATCCTGAAGACTTTTTGGATCAGGTGTTTCGGAGATACCCGCCCCTGTTTTTCTATTATAATGGATATTCATGGATATCCAAGGGATCTACATATGACATTACTGTTCAGTTACAGGATGTGACTGTGCCTTTGCGGGATATCTATGTAGTTGATTCCGATGAAGCGATGAAAAATGTCATCGGATACGGTTTGGCGATACTGGCTCCTGTTGTATATTTTATTGCAGTGAATGACTACGACGTAGATGGAGACAGTGTTATGAAATTTGCGGGGGAAATTAGGGAAGAAACTTACCTTTCCTATATGGGTTTTCATGGGAATTCCATGACCTATTATACATGGGATATGGGAAATATAAAGCGATATGATCTGTTTTTGCATCTATGGGAGGGGACAGACGCCGATCAGATACTCCAATGGCGTAATGCAACGGAACAAGAGGCGCTGTATTTATCATCAACGTTGTTTGCTCTGGATATGCCGGATTATATGAAGGAACTTCGTATCCATGATTGGCTGGTTAATTTTAATAATTTTGATTTGGATGGCGTGGAAAAGCCATCTTGCCACATGGCATACGGAGCATTAGTAGAAGGAAACTGTGTCTGTCAGGGCTATGCGGAAGCGACTTTGGTTCTGTCACAGGCTGCAGGCATTCCTTGTATATACGTGCAAGGTTCCGGATTTCAGGATGGAAAGACAGAAGCGCATGCATGGAACTGTGTACAAATTGGTGGTCAATGGTATATGCTTGATATAACATGGGACGACCCGATCACGGATGGGACTCCGCTTCTTCGCAATGATTATTTCAATGTTACCTCTGCAACTCTGGGTAATGACCATAACTGGGCACGTAGTGACTACCCAGAGTGTACATCTACTTCAATGAATATAGACACCGTTCGGGAGCTTTGTGCCAATGATTCAACAATCTATGTGCAATATTCTTCTGAACTTCTCGTAACACAGGAGATGGCTAAGGCCTACTACCGCTCAAAGGTAACAGATGCATCCTATTTTGTGCCTACAGTAGGAGAATATTTAGATCCTATTGTTAACGAGACGACCCACGTAACCGCAATAGAAGAAACTGAGGCACAACTCCCGGAGAAACTTTTTATTCCTGATGTCACTACTCCCACTATGTTACCTACGGAAAATATAGAAGACACCTCTAATACCGTTAACCTACGGGGGGAAGAGAAAGATTTTCGTTGGATAGTTCTGCTGTTACCGCCGGCGGCATTTGGTTTCCTTACTGCAATAAAGATTGCAAGAAAAATCAAGGAAAAGCGGAAGGTTGATAAGATGGAATATTTCACCTTTGAACCAGAGCAGTTCCATGACCAAGGTGGTAGTCCCTTTTTCTAAACGTCTTCTGTAAAAATAGGACTAAGAATATTTCACAAACGGTATTTGGCAGACTACCCTATATGAACTGCCAACCTCACATGGTGGACTTGATTGGATTCCAATTTTCCGGAACCTCAAATAGAGTTTGACACTTGCTCAGATACAACTGTATCAGGCTGAAATCATAAATTTCCAACAGATTGAAGGTTACCGACTGAATCAATGTATCTCTGTAGATGTATCTTCCTCCTGCTCGGCTTGGGTGATCAGAGTTGGATGTTAGCGTCAAATTTAACGGCGACATGCAATAAGCTCTCAAATACTCCCGTATAGTAACGGATAGTATATGCGACTCTCATATACTATCTGAGATATGGGGGTATTTTTTTGAGTCGAGAATTACAGACAACCAATCAGAAGAACAAACCGGCACTCTGGGCCGGCGAATTCAGGAATGCCGGAATAGTGGTCACGATGTAAGGAATGGTGCAAGGAAAACGGTGTTTGTGAGCAAACCTACTACAGATGGCATCGAAAGATCTTCGAGATCACCAAGGCGCAACATGAAGTGCTATTTGCGGAAGTATCACCTGTAAAACTTGTTTGCTCTCGAGTTGTAGCAGTGACGGTGAGGCTTTCCGGAGCGGAAGCAGATATTTGTAACGGTGCTGTGGCTCTTGAAGTTATGCTGACCGACTTTACCTATATATTGCTTGAGGCTATACAGATCTACGCTGTGGAATAGATGGCCTTGCCTCTTTGGTTCAACGTTTGAGAAAGCGCATGTTTTACTGTACTACGAGGTATCTTACAACCAAAATCGGATTGCCTCTCATCGTAGACTATACGGTCATCCCGGTCAGTACAGTACCGTAGAAGCACATATGCCGGAAGACCACCAGAAGTATTTCTTAAGAGGAACATCCATCAAGCTGCATTTGACCAACCCCATGCATCACTGGCAGATATTAACTACACTGCTGGCCGTTTGTTGGACAGAAGCCTCATAGAAAGCTTGGGAACCTGTGAGTATATTCGGGAACGGCACAATGTTATTATCATGGGTGCCACGGGAAGTGGCAAGACCTATTTCGGCTGTGTTTTGGGTATGGAAGCCTGCAAGCAGGGCTTCACAGTTCGTTATGTTCGGCTCCCGGAGCTACTGGAGGAGCTGTCCATTGCAAGAGGACAAGGCAGCTTCAAAAAGGTATTGGCTCAATGGAAAAAGACGGATCTTCTTATTTTAGACGAGTGGATGCTCATCTCTCTGACAGAAACGGAGGCCAGAGATCTGTTGGAAATCATCCACGCAAGACACAAGCGTGCCTCAACGATCTTCTGCTCACAGTTTGCTCCTGCCGGATGGTACAGCAAATTCCCGGAGGCAACTATTGCTGACGCCATTCTGGACCGAATCGTCCATGACTCCTACACGATTGAAATTCGTGGTGCTGACGACAACAGCCAGAAATCTATGCGTGCAGTCTACGGAGTAGGCAACAAGTAATTGGCTCGACACCGTCTCAAAGAAACACATAAATAACCGCAACTAACCGGCATGGCGGTCAAGCACGCTATGCTCGACCGCCATGCTAACCATTTGCATATTTCGCCCGAATGGACTATTGGTTTCGCTACGATCGGTGTGAACATTTCGGATAAACGGTGTGCTGTTTTCGGACAAACGGTCCAAACGATCCGCAAAGACGACTCAAAATGCTGGAAATAAAGTGGACCATTTGAGAAAAACGCTATTAAAAAAGTGTACCAAACAATATTGGAACTGATCCTACAAGCCACTGGCTCCGACTACCGGAACACTGGCTCTGATCCACCGGACAGGTGGCTCTCCCTGACCGGACATCCGGCTCCCAAAGGGCGGAACACTCAAATGAGAACACAAGGATTAGATTTTCATCATGAATTCGGGAGAGTAGCCATTGGTTAGAACCATGGCTACTCTCCCGATGATTAAAATTCTTTGCTTAGCAGAAAAACTGTGCTTGTCAAAAGTTTGCGGTTATAACCCGCAAAACTTTTGAGATTTAGATAAAGTTGCGGATACGCATAATGATTGCATGTCCTTACTACGGAACACTATTACGCCGACCATCCACGAGATAGCAGATAAATATCAATATCGCGGTTAATATAGTTGTATCCGGTGGAGTGGAGAATATCATAGAACTCCCGAATATAATCAAATACACCGTAGCGGCCAAATAATGCCAATACTTCACGACCGGTCAGGTTTCTGTGAGTTTTGCAATTCTCCATGCAAAAGATTGTAAAAGCCAATTCTTTCGGCATGATGAATCCCTTCTTTATACATCGGGAAAGCGTATGGTTCCTGTTTGAGATTCTTGTTCCAAGAGAGCATACAGCATAGGGGTACTATATTGCCATACTTTTGCTTCCTCGTCCTCCAAGAGGGAATAGAGTTGAGAGATATACAACTTTTTGATGACTTCCCCCGGGAAAGACCTTCTTTATCCATGATTATTTTGGTTATAACAGCGATGATGCAAGGAAGCAACGCTAAAGTCTTTTTTGTTTCATATTGCTTGATCTCCTTGCCTTCCGCAAAGCTACAATGCTTTAAGAATAAACCTGCTCTTTGTGCCTTGATTATATTTGACCCTTTTCCTTCAAAGTCTCATAGAATTCTCTGTATTTTACATTATAGCTATGATTCACAATAAGCTCATTCATTATTTTAACTACATTATTGAATTGGTTTCTGTTGAATATCGTTTTCTTGCAATCACACAGCATATACAGGGCCTTTGCGTATAAAAACCTTACATAGGGAAAATCAGGAACTGGTCTGTTTTTTGGCATGTTAATAATTCTTTTGTATGCTGATTTGGCGTCTTCTTTTTTTCCTTGAATCTCGTATACATCACCCAAAAGAAGTGCAGTTTCCATAATACGTACAAGATCTTCATAATGTGTATTATAGTTTACACCTTTACCGGCACAATCGGCAATTATGGCCAATTCCTCTGCTATGTCAGCATGCCCGTTGCGCATTAGCCGACGGCAAATTATCATATAGCTGTCGGTATGGAGTGTGCCGTAGGTTTCTCCGCGTGCTCCCGTTACATCTCTTCCGCCCACAGCAAATTTTTCAATAGTTGGCGGTGCGTCCCTGCAGATGGAAATGGCTTCCTCGTAATCTTCCGTAATTCCGCCAATTTTTATAGCAGCATTTGCAACAGCATAGACTGAGTGCGCATTAAGAATATCATCACGGGCAATGACTGCCAACACATAAGCCCTCTCATAGAATTCGTAAGCCTTATCCCTGTCTCCGACCTCCTCAAAGTAGGCTCCAAGCTTTAGTTTTAAGTTTGAAAGCTGCAATGTGATTTTTGTAGAGGATACAGAACTTTCGATGCTCATCAACACTTCTTCTGCGGTTTTATATTGTTCTAAGGCCTCTATCCTGTCTTATACGGGATTTATTCTTGTCGATTTGAATTATTGAATAGTCTTTGCACCATGCGATTTTTAACAGCACTGTTGCCAAGTCAACACGCGCTGTTACAGACGGTCTCTCATCCATTATATTCTCTGCAATATCTAAAGCGCGTTTATAACGTTTATGGCTTCGTGTTCGTTAAGTAAGCATCGTAATTCGCTGTCGCCATACTGGAGCATAATGAGGAACAGATCGTGATATGCTTTTGGGCTCTTATATTCCTCATAAAGTGCTTCAGCTTCCTTTATAGCCTCAGCTAAAAGTTCTCTTTCTTTTCCATATTTTTGAAGCTCGCCATACTTATCTGCAAGTACTAAGGTGGTCATATTTGCGATTCGGCGGAATTCAAAATCTGCGGAGTTATCATCAACCTTTTTAAGAATGTTAAGTATAATTCGCATTACATCATCGATCTTCTCTTCATCCTTACTGAACTTATCGGATATTTTAACATAATCTGTAAGCATTTCGCTTATGCGTATGAGAATATCGTTATTTGTCACGCTGTCAATAACGGGCGCTATTGTTTCCCAAGCTCTTTTATAGCAATCTGCAGCGAGGCAATAATGTCCCTCAACTGAATATGCTTTGGCGCGCTTTGCTTTTGCCAGCACTTCGTACATGGTACATTTATGGATGTTCGCCCCCCAAATTTGTGCATAAAATGTTAAGCAAGAGATAAATGTGACAGGAGAGAGGATAGGATTGTCACGTCGGGAATTAACTACGGAACCCATGCTTATAAGGTCATCTGCCCACTTGAGAGCCTCCTCCAAGGCTTCATAAAGAACCAGTTCGTTTCTATTTTCAAAATAGCTCTTCTTAAGTGCTTCTGATAGGCGTTCTCTCCACTTCAAGACCTCTTCTGTGCTGCGTTGGACACCTATTCCCTCATTATACATTGTGATAAGTTGCCGTTGCGCTATAAGAAGTCCCTCTTCTGCGGCCTCGGTAATGAGTTCAAGAGCTTTGTCCTTGTTCACCTCGACATCAATACCGCCAAGGTAAGCAAGTCTATGAAAAATTTATGTTCGGCACCGGTGTTATTTTCAACTTTCGTTACATTCTTAATACATTCTGACAGTGCGTCCATAAGCTTCGCATCATTAGAAGCATTTATACACTCCGGAATTCCTTCAAATTTTTCTGCAAGCTGTACCCTTTCGGTGGGCACCATTTCTACCGGTAGAATAGGTATATTCTCTTTTTTTGCCGCAGGATACTCGATGTCCATAATGTAGTTTTGCTCATTTACGAGGTTTGGTGTTACATTTAAGACAAATATCTTGCTTTCTCTTATAGCCTGCTCGATTGCGGTGCTGAAATTCTCGCCCGGTATCAAAAATTCATCATACCATATAGCCACATCGCGGAAGAATTCATTTTTATGTATAAGAGACATAAGATCCTTTGCATATTTTCTGTCCTTTTTTCGATAGCTGAGGAAAACATAGGCATCAAATGCATTGCGTATTTTCTCTGCCAACTCATCTCCAATCAGAACGTTGACCAAATAGTCTGCCAGCTTCTTGTCGTAACTGTCCACAGTAGTGTCCTGTGTAACCCTGTCGAGAAACTGAATCTCACCGCATTTTTCGTTAAACATCTCAGTCAGTCCGTACTCCATCAATATCGGCAGTACGGGGATATGCTTTTCAAGCGCAAATTTAAATTCAACTTCAAGAGCGTGGTTCGGTGACCTTAAAAGCGCCGCGGTTATGGGCATAACAAAAAGCTGCATCTCACTTAGATCTTCAAGAAGCTGTTCATCATACTGCGTGTCATAGCTTTCAAGATACCAAACGGCACAATTTTGTTTTTCCAATATTTCATTAGATAGTTCTTCAAAATATTTGCCAAAATCATCAGGATGGCTACAGAAATAAACCTTTGCCTTACCCTGTGGTGATGAGTTGCCTCGGGTTTTATAAATAAGCTTTGCCATAGTTATCCTCCCGTTAATTATTTTATCCTTGAAATATCCACAATTGTGTTTCTGATACAGATATGATCATCCTACGTTGATGGACAAAAATAACCCATTTCATTCCTCATTACTACTATATCTATTATATCCTATAATCGGTGGAAGTCAACCTGTTCCGGTGGCGGTTGAGCATTGCCGGGAGAGTAGCCATTGGTTAGAACCATGGCTACTCTC
>JAZSAO010000210.1:0-1789 GCA_045601945.1 Faecousia sp.
ACTCTTTTAGGTTCCGCCCTAACCAATCATGCTACAGGAGAAGTATTTCTCCTAAGCGAAGAAACCTACTTTGCTCTAAAAGACTTATTGGGGATCTATCTGTACTGACCCCCCCTTTACTGTTTTTGAAAAGGAGTGAAACCTTATGAAGAAATGTATGCTTATTATCTTGGTGCTTTCCATGCTCCTAAGCATCACGGGATGCAAGTCGGTGAAATCTTTATTCAAGGATCCCGACAACGGTCCTCTTTCTATGGTGTCTTTGGAATCTCCCACCGCTGAAGATGGTGTCATAATCCGCTTGGTGGATCTCATCTGGCATGAAGATGAGTACAGAACCACCTTGGAGGTAGAATGGATCAACAACACCCCTTATGAAGCAAATTACGGTTCCTCCTATGTGATCGAACGCCGTGAAGGAGAGGAGTGGGTCAGTTGTGCCATGAGGGATGACTTGGTATTTACAGCAATCGCTTATGTCTTGAATGCAGGGCAATCCCGATCCGAAATATACGAACTGACCCACTGCTATGATGTTTCCTCCCCCGGAACTTACCGATTCCGTTCCCATTGCTATGTATACGAGTCTCCCGACAGTAGCGTAGAACAGGAAGTCATTGCAGAATTTACCGTGGAAACAGCTACCACCTCTATAGAAGCTGACTACAGCGGATCTCCCGTAGATTATTGTGCTCAATATGTACGTACAGACGGCTCCCCGGAAAAGGTGGTTTTCCCTTGTGTTCGGATCATCCGCAGCATGGAGGAACTAAATAGCTACTATGACCGTTGGAAAGACAGCTTCAATTTAGAGCGTAGGGACACCGTCTATGCCGATAGCACCATAGGTTTTTTGGATGTTTGCGACCAATATGACGATGCTTTCTTTGCCGAAAACTATCTTCTCTTTGTCCTCTTGGAGGAAGGCAGTGGCTCCATCCGGCATGAGGTACGCAGTGTAGAGCAAACCGTTGATGGAAAGCTCAGCATTTCCATTGACCGTAAGGTTCCTGAAGTGGGAACCGACGATATGGCACAATGGCATATTATCTTTGAACTGAGCCGTGAGTATTTGATCGAAAGCTCTTTAGACACACTGCTCTTTATGGGCGGCAAACCCGGCATGATGGATGATCAAGTTATTTCTCCCACTGTAGAATCGACCCTCACCGAGCCTCCAAAAGGCACTCTCTATACTCCCGATGGAGCATTTTCACTGCAAACCGGTGGGTATCATTGGAGTTACAACCTGAGTGATGATCTCCGCAGTGATTCTATCGCCGATCAAGCCAGCAGACCTCCCTCCCCAGAACTTTTTACTCCCGTTATCCTCGACAGTTCCTATGCAGAACAGGTCTATGCTCCCATTGGGGATGGCACTGCATCTGCACCTACGGATGAGATGGGCTACCTATTAAAGCTTAGCTGGGAAGTCGATCCCCACACCATCACCTATACCTGCTGGCCCGATACTGTTTGGAATCGTAGCAATACCCAGGAGGAAACTGTGGTATCTCAAGGAGGCCCTACCTTCTACGCAAAGACCGGCAGTTACATCTATGAGATCGTCGCCACATGGAACGACAACGGAGCCGGCTACAGCGGTACCGCCAATTACTATGTATATATCACAGACAGCACAGATTGAATCAAACAAAGCTAAGAAAGGATGGTGGCTCTGTATGAAAAAGCAAAAATTCCTTCTCACCCTATGGAGCGTTCTCCTTGTATGCACCATGGCAGTCAACCTAACAGGCTGTACTGCCCAAGTACAGGCTAAGAATCTTGT
>JAZSAO010000211.1:0-2113 GCA_045601945.1 Faecousia sp.
CCTCCTGTTCTGCTATGGGAGACTCTGTTACGGGGATGGGAAAGTCTTGCTCAGGTTGCTCTGAGAGGGCTTCTTTTCCCTGTTCCGTAATGGGAAGATATTCTTCTGAGTCGAAGGGATTGCCGGGGGTAAAAGGGGTATGATTCATAAATACCAACTCCTTTTGAGGATTCAGGATAATAAGGGGCCCCGAAATAAATCGGGAGGTGTATTCTGTATTATTAACATAAATCCGGAATGTTACGGATTTATGAAGAGAATATAAGGATTTTTTAAAAAGATGGATATAAAGTGGTAAAATATTCCCAAAATGGTATTACATACATTCACCGTCCTGCATGATTTGCAGAATGGTGTGATCGGTCTGTTGCATACCCTGTTGGGCAAGCATCCCTACGTTGGCAATGGTGTCATCAACGGAGCCTGCAACGATGCCCTCTCCGCTACGGAATTCTTTGTGGTGGAGGTACATTCGATATCCCATGATGCCGGCATCTACAGCGGCTGCGATTTTAGCGGCGCAGGAGGGTTTGGCTCCATCGCAAATGGTGCCGGATAGAATGGCTACCGCGTTGACAATGGTATGGGAAACAGCACTGTAGCCGCCACCTAAGAGATAACAGATGCCTGCACCTGCGCCAACACCGGCAGAAATGGCACCGCAATAGGCAGACAAACGGCCGATACCGGTTTTTTGATGGATGGTAACGAGGTCAGAGACCAGCAAGGCACGACAAAGTTGTTCTCTGGTAGCACCGATATGCTTTGCATAGGCGACTACAGGCATACAGGCGGTAATGCCCTGATTGCCGGATCCGGAAAGAATCACAACAGGCATCTCGCAACCGCTCATTCGTGCATCGGAACCGGCGGCAGCATAGGCTTTTGCCTTCTGCTTAATATCATCCCCATAATCTTCTAACAAAATGCGCCCGATTTTGGCGCCCCAGTTACCTCGGAGGCCTTCTTCCGAAATGGCGGAGTTCAGGTCGATCTGTCGTTGCAGCAGGGCTTCTACATCTTCGAGAGGAACGATATCGGCAAAACGGAGAATATCCTCCACATTCAGGCAGGATTTGTCCGTCAATTGTTCCTCTGCTGCATCTACGATGGGATTACTGAGGAGAACCTCCCCGTTTTTTTCCATGTGCACCACATTGGTGTGGTGATTGGTGATCCGGACTCGTGCCATATGCTCTCCGGCATAGGCGGCAATGTCAATATCCAGCTTGCAAGGGGAGTCGCCTGTTACAATGCGAATGGGAACGCTTTCTAAAAAAGCATCGATCTCCGGGAAACGTTCTTCGGAGATATCTGCAATGACTTGCAGATCTTTGCTTTCGTCTCCGGCTACCATGCCTGCGGCAATGGCAGGGCGAATGCCCTTCCGTCCGCCTGTGTTGGGGACGACTACGCTCTTGACGTTCTTTAGAATATTACCACTGAGCACAGCAACGATCCGCTCAGGAGGACAGCCCAGAAGGGCTTGCACTTTGGCGGCACAGTAGGCAATGGCAATGGGCTCTGTGCAGCCGGTGGCAAGGATCAGTTCCTCTTTGAGAATAGATATATAATTGTCGATGATCTTTTGTTCCAGCATGCGGATCTCTCCTTTTTCGTATTACCGATGTTTGTAGAGTGTCTACCTACCATTATAACAGAAAAAAACCGCAATGCAAGTAAAATCACGTGTAAATTATTCTTTGATGTTTAAATCACAGTTTGTCGAACTGTTTACCAAATTAGAATCAGCCCTTGCCTCTCCAATGGGAGAGGTGCCCAAAGGGCGGAGAGGGCAGTAGGGATTACCCCTAACGTACCGAGTCCGTAGGATGATGAGCAGAAAACGGTGCCTACTACGAAAGATTTCTTCAAATTTTAGGTGCCTACTGCCCTCTCCGCCGCAGTCGCGGCACCTCTCCCATTGGAGAGGCAAGGGTCTTTACCAACTTGGTGAACAGTTCGACAAACGAGAATTTGGAGTATGGGATTTTTCTTGCTTCTATTGATTGTTATAGAATGTTATTAAACCCTCTGTGAAGCCCTGAAAATTAAGAGTTTATACTTATTTCTAATAAAACGGATTAACCGTTTTATTATGCCGCTGGTAAGC
>JAZSAO010000212.1:0-6050 GCA_045601945.1 Faecousia sp.
CGTTCAGGGTGTAATAGGGCATTACTTTCGTATTCGTGTGCCCGAATTCACCGATATGAATGGAATCCAGTATTTGGGCAATGCCTTGGTTTAGGGTGGCTTGGGACTCTTGGACGGTTTGGGATTTGTCGATTAAAATGGCGTCTCCCTTACAATATTCTGCGGCGGAGTCTGTGGCACTGCAACTGAGTTCTCCACAGGCCAGAACCATTTGCGTTCCGGCATTGTACCATTCAATGAGTCGGGAGGTGTCTGCGGTCAGACACCAAGTGTCTTCCGGGGACAAATAGGTGCTGCTGACCCGAACTTGAACCTGATCTGTAATTCTCATTTCTTTAGCGGCGGCTTCGATGCCCTGCAGGTATCCACTGCCGTATGCGAAATAAGAAGGAATGCCTAAATCGTAGTAATAGCCCAATTTAGTGTAGCCTTCCTTTACAGCTGTATAGCCTGCCAGATAGCCTGCGATCTCCGGCTTGTAGTCAACGCAGATGATATTATCGGGGAGTGACTCCTGCCCCAACTCGGCTTCCGACACACCTAAGGCCAAAAAGGTGGTTTTAGGATGCTGTAGGGCAACGGTTAGAAGGGTAGGACCTTCTTGTCTCCCATCCAGCAGGATTAACTCACAGCCGTTGATGATAGCTTGGCTGATTTCTTCTGTTCGGGAAACGGAGGATGCTTCCTTATAATATGTGTATTGGAGATCGTAGTCACCATAGTAGGCAGACAGGGCTTCGCCGGCGGCATACTCGTAGCTGTCGGCGTTTTCAGCGCCGGCAGTATAGAACAATGCCACTTGGAGGGTGCCTCTGCTGTCCTTTGTCTTTAGTAGCGCGGCACCTAAGCCGATCACCAACAGGAGGCAGGCGGCAATGGAAAAAATAGGCTTCCAAGAAAAAGAATGTTTCTGACTGCTGCGGTTGATCAGATCTTCGTCCACTTCAGACATGGCGTTGAATAAATCTTCCGGTCTCATATATAGCCCTCCTCTCTTAAAAAGGCTTCCAACTTCTTTCTGGAACGGTGGAGTGAAACAGCGGCATTCTTGGGACTCATCCCTACAAAGGTAGCCGCATCCTCTATAGTATCCATATAAAAATAACGACGCATAAACAGGTTCCCGTCCCGTTGCTTTAGTCCACGGACAAAGGTGCTGATAGCTTTTCCCAATTCACGGGCATCTATCTGTGATTCTACACTATCTGTAGAGGGAATACACTCGGAAAGTTCATCGAGGACGATGGGGATGGATCCACCGCCGCGGATGGTTGCTTTTTCATGACGGACATAGTCTATAGCCAAATTTCTGGTGATCTTCCCTAAAAAGGCTTTTAATACTAAGGGGCGTTGTGGTGGAATGGTATTCCATGCACGCAGCCACGTTTCGCTGACACATTCCTCTGCATCTTGGGGGGAGGCGGTAATGTTCCATGCTATGGTGCTACAATAGGATCCGTATTTTCGCTGAGATTCTGCAATGGCGGTCTCATCTCGCTTAAAATACAGAGCCACGATTTCTCTGTCATCCATAAAATATTTAATCACAGCCCAATGGTGAGGAATGTGGGGCTGTGCCTTTCTCTCTATATGAGAATTTCCCAAAACCCTCTCACCCTTATAAGACGGATAAAAGAGGGAAATATTACATATCGAAACGAATGATTTCTGATTTTAATCCGGGGATTTTCCCAATTGCTGATTTTTATGAAAAGCTGCAAAGACAGCCTTTTGAGCGGCATTTCGTAGTCCATATTCTTCTAAGGCGCAAACGCCGGCAATTGTGCTCCCTCCCGGAGAGCATACCTTGTCTTTCAGGCTGGCGGGGTGTTCCCCGGTTTGCAGGATCATTTCAGCCGCACCTGCAACGGTTTGCGCAGCCATGGCCATTGCCACATCTCGGGGCAACCCACAGGCAACCCCTCCATCTGCCAGGGATTCCATAAAAATATAAGCGAAGGCAGGGCCACAACCGCTGACAGAGGTAGCGGCATCCATAAGGGCGTCAGAGAGAGGGAAAACGAGATCTGCACTCTGCAATACGGCTTCTAAGTCTGCTGCATCCTCTTCAGCGGCATATTTCCCCAAAGCATAGGGAATACAGCCCTTTCCGACCATAGACGGTGTGTTGGGCATGATTCGGATTATGGGGCAGGGGATCCCCACGAAGGACTCTAATTGTTCCGTAGAAAGACCGGCAGCCATAGATACTAAAATGTAGGAGTCGGTTCTCGATGCCAAGATAGGGGAGAGGACTTCTAAAAGAGACTTCATTTGATGGGGTTTGACACCAAGGAATATCATAGAGCATTCTTCTGCAATACGGTGATTATCTGCGGCAATAAAACCGTTGGATTTGGCGAATGTTTCAGCTTTTTCTCTGCTGCGACTGCTCACAAGGATCTGTGCACCGGGGCTGCTCTTCTTGGCGCATATAGCCATGACACTGCCCATATTTCCAATGCCGATAAAACCAAGCTTCATCATTTACAACAACTCCTTTGAAGAATGTGTAAACAAATTATACCAGATAACCGGCGAAAAAGCAACAAAGCAAAGGAAAAACGGTATACAGCAAAGCCGGAAAGCTGCTATACACCGTCTAGGGAGGAATGGTTTGTATCCAAATAAGGAATGGTATTGGAATCGACAACGGGAGGCTTCCTTTTAAATATGGAATCCTGTAGTATCCGGACGTTCATTCCGAGCAGACCATATGGTTACTTACAAGATTGTTGGAGCTCAGAAATACTTTGTGATCTCGTTCAGGTTATCTTCAATGGCGGTGAGCCGGCGACGGATCTCCTGTCGATCGTCCTCTGCAATGGTGCTGTCGCTCCGTCCCACCAGATAATCAATGCTTACATTAAAGAAATCTGCCAGTCGGATCAAAGCATAGCTATCGGGATTAGTTTTTTCAGTTTCGTAGTTGGAAAGGGTCTTCTGGTCAATACCTGTAGCCTGGGCAACATCAATTTGCCGTAATCCCTTATGCTCACGGAGCTCTCGAATACGATTCATATAGACAAACTTCCTTTGTAGTAAAATATTACTTAGAATATGACGATTATACTACATTATTTGTAAAAATGCTTGACATACTAAGAATATGGATATATAATACTAATATATTCCTGTAAAGAGAAAGGGGACACGAAATGAAGGCGCTGGTTTGTGAATTGTGCGGTAGCAATCAGTTGATGAAAGAAAATAGTGTTTTTGTATGTCAGGCCTGCGGCACACAGTACACAGTCGAAGAAGCAAAAAAGTTGATAGTAGAGGGTTCGATTAGTATTGATAGTAGTAAGAGCCTGATGAACTACCGGAATCTGGCAAGACGGGCTCGTGAGGATAATGACACCAAAAACGGAGAAAAATATTATTCCCTTATTTTGGAACAGGAGCCCAACGACTGGGAGGCAAACTTTTTCTCTGTCTATTATCGTTCTATGGGTTGTGTTGTTGCAAATATTCAGTCTGCTTGTAATGCAGTGAGCAATGTGCTGGGGAGTACCTTCTCTTTGATCATGGATTTGGAAACTAATGAGGAGAAGTATGATGCCTTTAAGCTTGTGGGAAGTCATTGTGTTGCTATGGCCAAAACAATGGAAGCCGCTGCTTGCGGAACGGCTGATGTTGCACAAAAGTTAATTGCGGCCGGCAATATACTGGCAACGTATATGATGTGCATGAAAAAGACAAATCTGAAAGTGAATCCTGTTCTTGCTGAAAACATGACTATGGTTGCAAAAGCCTGTATGGGGTTTCAATCGTATATTGGGGCTAAAGATCGAATTAACTTCGGTAGTTTGCTTGCAATTTGGGCGGAGTATGACCTCGAGGCTGTTCGGATGTATGGGGAAGAGTGTACTGCAAAGAGGATAGAAGTTGCGACCGGACATGTAGAGTATTGCAGAAGCGTTTTCAAAAGAAGTTTAATCTGGTTAGGAATATGGGCAATTCCTTTGATAATAGGGATTTTGCTAATTACTTCGCAAACTGGACGTATATATCCAAATATTTGGTCATATAGTTTTGGAATAACTTTTGGTATATTCGGTGGAATTGCAGTTTTTGTTACCCTGATTACATTATTTGTTAGATGGTCATGGGTCAAACAGGCTAACTCTGATCTGAATGTTCTGATAGAGAAAACAAAATAAAATACATATATAACACGCCGAATTTATAGTCGGCGTGTTTTGTATCCTCATTGAAAGAACGGCAAGGTAAAAAAGGTAACAAGCTGGCATGATCGCAGATCCCCGGGAATGGGGGAGAGGCCTCTAATCTTCCGAAAAACAAGTAAGCCCTTTCATCTTTAAAAAGAAAACCGCAATTCTCTGTTTCTCACAAAAAAATTTTTGAAATTTTGTGAAAAAAAGAGAAAAAAGTGCTTGACATTTTGCACTATATGGAGTAGAATGTAGGGGCGTGAGTTCGGCGTACGGGCTGCACGCACTGCGATGATGCAGGAGATTGCGTCTTAAATGGCGGTAACTTCTGCGGAGTATGTCCGGTCATCGGGCGGCTGAGGTAAATATGTATGTGGCGTATATCGCCCCATGACATGAACCCGGTCGGCACAAGTCGGCCTTTTTTCATGCAGGAGGAGTGATACGCACGGATAAGCGTACAACAAATTGCCTCGACCGTACCCAGAAACCAGAGAAACTGAGTACGTTAAATTTAGGAGGAAATCAACAATGACCAACAACATGATCAGAATTCGCCTGAAGGCTTATGATCACCAGATCATCGATGCAACTGCAGAGAAGATCGTCGAATCCGCAAAGAGAAACGGCTCCACCGTTTCCGGCCCCATTCCCCTTCCCACCAAGAAGGAAATCATCACCATCCTGCGTGCTGTTCATAAGTACAAGGATTCCCGTGAACAGTTCGAGCGCCGCACCCACAAGAGACTGATCGATATTCTCAACCCCACCCCCAAGACCATCGAGGCTCTCCAGACTCTGGATCTGCCCGCAGGCGTTGAGATTGAGATAAAGCTGTAATATACATTATATAATATAGTTACAGCACTGTCCCCGCAGTCCCCTGATCGCTGCCGAGCGATCCCGGGTCATGTTGGCAAACCAATAGCTGCCCAATGGCCAAGTTTGTCAACCAATAACCTAAAAAAGGAGTAAACAAAATGCAGAAAGCAATCATCGGCAAGAAAGTGGGCATGACCCAGATCTTCGAAGAGTCCGGTCGCGTGATTCCTGTTACTGTTATTGAAGCAGGTCCTTGCGTCGTCGCTCAGAAGAAGACAATCGAAAAAGATGGCTACAACTCCGTACAGCTTGCATTCGGCGATGTCGCTGAGAGAAAGCTGTCCAAGCCTGAGCTGGGCCACCTGAAGAAGGCAGGCGTATCTGCCAAGAGACACCTGAAAGAATTTAAGCTTGACAACGCTTCCGAACTGGAAGTCGGCGCTGAGATCAAGGCCGGCGTTTTCGCAGCGGGAGACCACATCGATGTCACCGGCACCTCCAAGGGCCACGGCTTCGAAGGTTCTGTCAAGCGCCATGGCACCCATGTTCAGAAGAACAGCCACGGCGGCGGCCCCGTTCACCGTCACTCCGGCTCTATGGGCGCTTGCTCCACTCCCTCCCGTATCTTCAAGGGCAAGAACATGCCCGGTCATATGGGTGCAGAGCAGGTCACCATCCAGAACCTGGACGTAGTCAAGGTTGACGAAGAGCTCAACATGATCGTTGTTCGCGGCGCAATCCCCGGCCCCAAGGGCGGCCTCGTCTATATCAAGAGCACTGTCAAGACCATCAAGATCGCTAAGGGCGATGCTGGCATCAGCAAGAACCCGCAGAAGGCTTCCGGACGTAATCCTCAGAAGGCCTCTGCAAGAAGCTAAGGAAAGGAGAACTGATCTAACATGCTTAAGACCAATGTTTATGACATGACCGGCAAGCAGGTAGGCGAAGTTGAGCTTTCCGAGGCCATTTTCGGTATTGAGCCCAATCAGTCTGTCGTTCATGATGTTGTCAAGAATCACCTCGCCAACTGCCGTCAGGGCACACAGTCCGCTC
>JAZSAO010000213.1:0-5049 GCA_045601945.1 Faecousia sp.
TACAGACTTTGATTTGAGCACTATCTATCTGGAATGTACTATGGATTCCTATGAGGGCAACACCAAGACGGGCACTACCACAGTCAAGCTGCAGCCCGTGGAGCAAGGAAATTATTACTACTTCACTTTAACAGGCTTAACCGCTGTGCAGATGAATGACCGTCTCAGCTCCGTTCTTTATGGTAAGAAGAATGGACAAATCTACTACTCCTCCACAGACAGCTACAGTATTGCAGACTATGCCTACTCTCAGCTAAATAAGACAAACAGTGCTACAAGCCTTAAGACCCTTTGTGCAGATCTGCTCCGCTACGGAAAGGAAGCCCAGCTTTTCAAGAACTATCGTACAGATTCCCTTGTAGATGCTGCCATGACCGATGCCCACAGAGCTCTCCTCAGTGATGCAGAGGCAGTGACCTTCAGTGATATGAACGAGACCCTCACAGACTTGGAAAGCCCTGTCATCACATGGGCAGGAAAGTCTCTGAATCTGGACTCTAAGGTGGAGGTCAAGTACATTTTCCGTCTCGGCACCTATGAAGGAGCCTTAGAAGAGCTGACTCTGAAGCTGAATTATGTAAAATACGAAGGACAGCCCACCCAAGCTATCCTCACAAACCCCGAGCTTTACAGTGAGGCTCACGGCTTGTATGCCTTCACTTTCGACGGCCTCCTCGCTGCAGAACTTAGGACTGTGATCGAGGCTGCAATCTACCAAGGAAACACCCGTCTGTCCCAAACCCTCCGGTATAGTCCGGATACCTATGGCAACAACAAAGACGGCCAGCTTCTGATCCTTTGCAAAGCCCTTATAGCCTACTGCGACACCGCAAAGGCCTACTTTAGTTAAATAAAGCGTCGTATTTCTGTATAAAAATGTTGTTATTTGCATTGGATATGGTTCTGATTTATATGAAAAGGAGAAAATTCCATGCGTAGTATGATTCAAAAAATCGCTCTGCTTCTTGCCCTTTTGCTACTGCTCAGTGCAGTGGCTATGGCAGCAGAGACCCGAGCTTTCAGTGTAGACAACAAGTCCGGCATTCTTCTGGACTTCTTCAACAGCGGTGACGAATGTGCCTCCTGGAGCTGGAAGACCGGCAACTGGGGCGATTGGACAGGCACCGCCACCGCCGGAGGCGGTGTTATGACAGCCAAGTTAGATCCTACTGTGGAGAAGATCACCATGGCCACCGGCGATTTGAACCATAAGCTCAGCGAAACGGATATTGTGGAGATCAAATTTAGGACCGATTCCCTGACCACCGGCTCTCTTTCCACTGCGGACCGATTCACTGTGTACTGCTATACCAGTGTTAACGGCTATACTGTCAGCAAGAGCGTGCGATTCCACGACACAGGCATCCAATACGCTCCTGTGGGAGAGTATCAGGTCATACAGCTTCCTGCCCATTTGCAGAATGGCACGGACTTTGTGGACATTGCAAAGGGTGAGATCTTAAACCGCATCACCATCTGTCCCTATCAGGAAGGCACAGGGGATAACAAGACCATTACCGCCTCCATTACCATCGGCTACATCTATATCGGACCTGCGGACAATGCGCCCTCCGGTTGGTCGGAGAAGGGCTCTGACCTGTTCTTCGATTTTACCAATCATGCAGAAGATCAGCACCGCTACAGTGTCACTACCTATGACCGTACCCAGTTTGATGCTTCCGTATCCAACTGGCACGCTTATGCCGGCACTCTAAGCATGAACAATGACGAGCAACGGGGAGCCGATGGGGGCTTCCTGGCAGACGGTACTCTTACCATCAAATCCACCGGGGGTAAAAACTATCTATCCCTACAAACAGGGGAGAAGGGCACTAAGGGTATACAATACACCGGCAACAAGTACGACAAATACGCCGAAATCCGTGTCCGTGCCAACGGCTTTGACGGCAGCAAGAGCGGCACACTGCAAATTTGCGCCCGTACCAAGGACGGAAGCGCCTATGAGCAGCTGGACGGTGTGGATGTTCGTCTGAATGCTACCTTCTCGGCGGCAGATCTGAAAAAGGGCGACTATGTGGTTCTCCGCTTTACCAACGAGGAAGAGCTGGCCCGTTGGCGGAAGATGGAATGCATCTATAATATGTGTGTTCGCTTCTCCTACGATGGCTTCACCACTGCCCACAGTCTGGATTACGACTATATCTACATCGGGGACGAGAAACAGCCCTCCCATGTTATGCTGGATTTCAACAAAGACAGTCCTGTAAACACCGTGACCCACTGGACTCGGCGAGTAACCGGCGACAGCATCAACTCTGTAGATAGCTTTGGCATCGGCACAGAACATGGCACCATGTTTGGTGCGGTAACGTTGGCTGACAGCAACAACACTTGGGCCGCTGTCACCTTTGAAAATCAGCTCCGCTACATCGTACAGCCGGGAGACGTGCTGAAGCTCCGTGTGAACCTGTCCAAGGACGAGTCTACCGGAGGCAAGCTGGAGGATATGCGTGTGAACATTGCCTCCGGCGGTCGGGGCTATTGGGGAACTTGGAAGCCTACAATTCTGAAAGTACCTGCGGCAGATTTGAAAATTGACGGCACCTTCCATGAATACACCATTCCCATTCCCGAAAGCAGCTACATTATGGGGAAGCCTCTGCGTTCCTTATTCTTTGGGTTTATGGGGTCAAATGGTTATGCCATTGACTTTGATGTGGACTATTTCTATGTAGGTCCTGCAGACAAGTTTACCGCTTACACAGGCAGAACCTCTACCACAGAAACACCTATCCCCATGGAAACGGATATAGAAACAGTAGAGAATCCTTTGATTTCCTTGGGCCTTTATAACTACAATCATCGGGTAAATGACAATGCCCCTGCCGGTCTGCCTTACAGCAGGACTATGGAAAACGTCTTCCCCTTCTGGAATGACTATGCCACGGATTGCGGTAGAGTTGTGTTCTGTGCCGGCACCTCTCGCTGGAATCGTTTCTACGAGGCAAGCGGCTCTACTGTAAGCCCTGCTTTGGGACGGGACGGCTATCCCATGGTCAATCTGACCCGCAATCACAGCAGTCTCACTCCCGTCAGTCTGGGTCATCTTTTCGGGAAGGACTATGCTCTGGGTGTCCATCCCTATAAGCCCGTAAACACCCCTCTGCAATTTGATGGGGAGCGATATTTCTACGACAGCAGCTTGAATAGTGTAGATTACAACGTAGAAAGCAACGAATTCTATGTGCGGGCAGAGGCCGGTGATGGATTCACTCCCTTCACCTATGATCCCAAGCTCCCCGACAACTGGTATGGGATGACCATGGAGCTGAGCTTTGCCCAGACGGACAAGGACACCCTTTTTGAGCTGAGCAGCAGCGATGATGCATGGGTCTTTATTGACGGCTGTCTGGTACTGGACTTAGGTGGCGGCAACGGCTTAAAGAAGGGTACCATCGACTTTGCCACCGGAACCGTAACCGCCTCTGCCGGGGCAACCACACAGACTCACACCATTTTGCAGCGGTATGAAGCAGCCGGACGGAAGGCCGTCACCACATGGAACGGCAATACCTATGCCGATGGCACCACTCATACTCTCCAATTGTTCTTCTTAGAGCGTACTGCCCACGGTCAGAAATGCCGTATCTCCTTCAATTTAAAGCCCATTGCAGCACCGGAGCGGCATGAGTTTGAGAATACCCTCCTCTTCGGTCAGCTTCACAGCCACTCTACCTACTCCGACGGCAAGGGAACCACCGCCCAGGCCTATGAGCATATCCACGGAGTAGCGGATATGGACTATTTCATTATGACCGACCACTCCAACTATTTCAGCACAGAAACAGGAAGTAAGATCAAGGATTACTACAACCTGTCCGGACTCCTTAAAAATTCTGCCGGTACTATGAGCCTGTGGGAGGAACAGCGGATTATTACGGAGGATTATAACGCCGCCTACCGCAATATGCTCATTAGCCAGGGCTACGAAATGACATGGAGACGAGTTGACCCCGAACAGCTCAAGGAAACCGGTCACATGAATGTGTTCAACGGCTACGGTACTATCTCCCGTTTGACCGCAGGCACGGAAACCAACTCTGTAAAGGGAGATTTTAGCGGTCTGTATTACTTCTATGATATGCTAATCAATGCCAATAAGGGACTGAACGAAAAGGGTACTGCCATCAGCCGTACCAAGTACATTCAGGATGCTCCTATTGTTGCCATGTGGAATCATCCCAGTAATAAATGGGGCACATTTAATGAGTACGCAGGCTACTCCAAAGAAAGAGACGAGATCATCAATCTGATGGAGGTTCGCAACGGAGGCGCAACCTACGACGCACCCTATAATTCCGCATTAAGCAAGGGCTGGCACATCGGCCCCACTGCCGGTCAGGATCACCATGGAACCGATTGGGGAAGTGTGAACGGTCTGCGTACCGTTATCCGAACAGACGATTTCACCGAGGCCGGTCTGTATTGGGCTCTGTCTCGCCGCCATGTCTATGCCACTGTAGACCAGAATTTCCGCATCTATTACGATATGGTAGTAGACGGGAAGACCTATCAAATGGGCGATATTGCAAAGTATGGGGAAAATGCCACCATCACCGCTGTTCTTGAGCTGTTCCAGCCGGATTGCGAGGAGATCGGAACTGTAAGACTCATTGGCAAGAACGGTACAGTGGTCTATACTACCACCATTGCAGACAGCTACGCCTATTTGGAGATCCCTCTGGATGCTTCTCAGCCGTACTATTATGTGCGGATCAATCCTGCTGACAAGCAGCTTGCCTATACCGCTCCCATTTGGCTGGAGCCCTGCACCGAGCATAGTCCTGTCACAGATGAAGCCGTAGCTCCCACCTGTACGGAAGACGGTCTGACAGAAGGCTCTCATTGCGATCTCTGCGGAGCCACCCTTGTTAAGCCGGAGACCGTCCCTGCCATCGGACACAGCTACACCTATACCGAAATGGACGGAACCACCCATTATGTTGGCTGTAAGGTCTGCAACCTGGAAGAAACAGCCCCCCACAGCTACGAAAACGGTACCTGCATCTGTGGCAAAGCAGAAATTAC
>JAZSAO010000214.1:0-17884 GCA_045601945.1 Faecousia sp.
CATCTTTGTAGGTAACACGGAGGCACAGGTCTTCGGGGGTGTAGTTGCCGGGGTCTACCATGAACAGGATCGCAACCTTAGACTCCAGATTCAGAGACTTGGCTGCCCACGTTACACCGGGGTTCGCGATATCCGCTAAGACCTTGTTGGTGTTACCGAAGGGAACAGCTTCCAAGTCGGATAAGTAGGAGCGGTGTACCTCTGTCATTTCCTCATCTGCTAAGTAATCTGTCCGATAGCCCTTAAACAGCTGAGCCTTTCCGCCGTAGCGCAGAAGCCGGGCACACAGTGTTTTTAGACTTGCCGGAGCGCTTTCCTTATTGAGATAAGAGAAGGCGTAGGAGGCAATGCTGTATTCATCTGTGGGGGAAACGTATGCTTGCCCATCCTTTACGAAATGCAAGGTAGCTTTCAGCACATCGTTCATATTTACCGCAGTGAGACCGTCCAGAACATAGTAGCAGTAATTGCCACGGAGTTCAGGCAACAGTTCTACCGATCGGGATCCAACGAGATCGTTTCCCTCGTATACAGGCAGTTCTACGCGGAGATAACTGCTTTCCACGCCATCCATGTTGGCTACGGGAAGAACGTAGTTCAGGGAAATATCACTTGCCAGATTCAGGGAGTGGCCTATGGTCACAGTGTTATCTTCTACAGGGGTTTCAGCGACTTGGAAAACTTCAAGAGCGTGCATAATGGTACGGGTGTTGACCGTAGGCGTGGAGCCGCCTACGACCTTTACGTTCATCAGAGACATAATGCCGTCACCCATGTTGCGGATGTAGACGTTTCCGCTGTTAGCCTTTGCATAAGCGGTGACATCGTAATACTGCTCCGTACGATCCTGATTATAGGTGATGGAAATGGGCTGCCATTTAGAGCCGTCATAGACTTCAGGAGCAATGACGCCACCATCGGCACTGCGGAGACTGATATGAACAGATGCGACAGTAGAAGCAGAACCGGTTGCATTGAAGGCAACACCGTTGCTCTTAGACAGATAGACCTCGAAAGCGGGACCGATGGTCTTATAACGGCTGTCGTAGAAGGCGATCTTGTTGCCTAAAATGAGCTCTAACTGAGACTGGGTGATCTCGGTCCATTTTTTCGTCATGATATAGATCTTGCCGTTTTGACCACTGAGGAAGATGGGGCAGCCGGTCTCGGGATCCAGGATCTTATTGCCGTCCTTGTTGGCATAGAAGTGGATATTATAGACGTTGCCCTTGCTGTCTTTGTAAGATTCCGTAATAGTATTGAACTGACCTGTGGAGCAGAGGGTAAGACCTACGAAGCCGTCGCCGGGACCTGCGTTAGCATCACCCTCGGGATCTCCCACAGTACCTGCACTGCCGGCGATATAGAGCATACCGGTTGCATCGTTGGTGCCCAGTTCCTTGAACCAGTCTTCACGGCCACCATCTACGATGTACTCGTTGACGTTAAAGTACCGGGGGTTGAGCTCCTTGTCGTGGTTATAGATGGTTGCGATAGCATAGGCTTCCTTGTTTGCGGTGTTGTTGAAGACATAATCGGAAGCCATATCCAGTTCGCCCAGAGGATTGTAGATACGGATGCCGTCAATGTAGACATCGTAGTCACCGCTCTTGGCGGCTCTGGACTCTACGGCATAGGGGCTGTCGGACAGGGAGACGGTGCAGGGAACGGTTTCGTCCCAACCCATAATATCCCGTACCTTTTCTTCGGTCATAACAGCCTTCTTGGCACCGGACTTGTACAGGGGGTGGTCAAAGGCGGCATGATAATAAGCGCGGAATTTTACCACGTAGGTTCCATGGCTGGGTGCTCTCCACTGGATGACGGGAACCTGATAATAGGTTGCGTTGTCCAGATAGGTATCGGAAAGAATGTTCTGCACCAGGGTCTTTCCGGTGGAGTCATAGACCTGGGCTACCAGAATGCCGGTGTCGGGACTGCAGCGGGAATAGATGTCAAAGCCCGTACCGGTGAAGGTGAAGGAACCCCATTCGTTGCGGTTTGCCTCGGTAGCGTCGTCTACGTTGGTGTAACGGGAACCGCCGTTGTAGTCAAGCTTGTTACCTACCTGATCGCCTATGTTCATACGTTCGATCATGGTGGGGTCACTGCCGTACAGGATATTCTTTCTGTTGTAGGCATAGTAGGTCTGCCATGCATTGGAAACCTTGCTACCTGTCTCTGCGGAGGTGAGCCAGTTGCCGGGAACATCGAAGGTCAGGGCGTTCTGATCATAAGTAATGGCAGTAGAGGGCAGAACATAGCAATACCGCTGTACGATATCTCGATCCGCCATAGCCACATTGGTTGCAAAACGCTTGGGGGTGTTGACGGCTTTTACCTTGTAGGGCAGAGCCTTGATGCCGTTTAGGAATTTTATCTTTCCGTCTTCAATGGGGGTAGAATCATAGGTGTCTGTGAAGGAATAGCAGAGGTAATTCCAACTGTTCGAGCTGCTCCATGCATATTCGTTAGAGGACTTATCCTGCAGGCGCTTGTCGTCTACCGCTCTGGTGCCGAACATAAAACTGGGCTTAGCCGTGAAGCTGGATGCGGTGTAATTTTGACCCTCCTTCTGCACAGGGGTGGGAATAATATTGCTGGAGTCTGCCACAACAAAGCGGGGGGCGAAATAATAGGCTTTTACGCTTTGTTTCCAGACAGTGTCCTTAGAGGGACGGCCGAAATAGTCCGTGTGGCTGGTGTTTGCCGGGGTGACGGTTGCGGTAATGGTAACCGTATGGTTAACCAAATAGTCAACATCTACCTCGCCGTGGCGATCGTACACACGGAATGCGGTATCGGCGGAGGTACATTCTGTTTCGTAGACGACTTTTTTCAGGGTGTCGTGGGTTACGGTGTAGTGGATATTGACCTTCTCGTTACGGACACCGTTCATGTCGGTGTTGGGGAGGCCGGTTTTGGTATAGTCTTCGATGACCTGGTCGCTGTTTCTTGCGTAAACCGGCTCATTGCCGTGGGAGAACATGAAACCGTAAACCGCCTCATGGACGGTACCCTCTTTTCCGGCGTTCTTCAGTCGCAGGGCGGAAATGAGACCGTATTGGGTTCGGTCGCTTCCCTTCGTCATTTTACCACGGACGATATAATAGGGAGCGTTGGCATCATAGAGATCCATATAGAAATCATGGGGGCACAGATCATATAGAATATCGATGTTTGCATTGGGCCAATCCTCACCCTGTGCGGTGTGGACATCCTCGAGAGAAATGGTGGTTGTGGGGGTTGTATCGCCAAGGTTGGCATAATACTCCACACAAGCGTGTTCGGATTCCTCGGAAAGGGGAACGTTGTTGCCGCCGATGGTGCCGTCACGGTTCAGTGTGATCTCGAAGAAAATGACGTACTTATAGCCATAAGGATAGGTAGCCTTGGGGTTGGGGCCTTCCCGGAGGTAGGCTGATTTCATAACACCTTCGGAGTTGGTGACCTTCTGATGGGTATTTGTGCCACTTAGTTTGGCGTAGTCGTTTTCGTAGCCTTCCTCATACAGATGCATGGCGTAGTAGAGATGGTTTGCATCCGGTCGGTCGTTGTAGTTTGCTTCCGGCCAAGCTAAGTATTGGCCGCTTCGTTTTACAATATCGAAAACAAGGCCGTTACTGCCGCTGGTAGTTACTCTGGTGTATGTGCTTCTGATCTGGTCATCGGTAAGATTATTCTTTTCATCCTCGAAGACTTTATTTCCCAAATAGGGAACTCGGTATACGCTGACGTCTCCGGTGATACCGAAGTCAGCCTTGGCGTTGTCCATGATCTTAATGTAGCCGGGTAGCTCCTTGCCGTAGTGGTACATATCCAACCGGATCACATAGATATGATCGTCCGGATTGGTTCCTGCCTTAATGGAGGCCTTACGCTTTACGACGATAGAATTTGTGGAAGCACCTGCGAAGGCATTATCCATATAGAAGGGATAATAATTGGTAGGCGCCGTAATGGGGGTAAGGGTTTCGTCTACGATCTCGCCGGATGTAGAATCCTTCCGCCATGCGGCAAAGACCTTTCCGCTGACGTCCTGTCCCGTCTGCTTTGCAGGGGAGGTGTTTTCTTTTACCCAGAGACTTTTCAAAACAGAGGTGTTATTGGAACCATAGAAGGTGACCTTGTACTCATGGTCGTAATAGAAACGGAATACCATAGCCTGCTTTACTTGGTAGGTTGTGGTAACTGTTAGATTTGCGGGCTCTAAGTGTTCCTGGGTAACCGGTTTTCCGTCGGAGCCGGTTACTTCCTGTACAAGTTTGTGTAGGGCGTATCTGGCATTTTTGTCAGTATTTGTACGGGTACATGAGGTAGAGCCGACGAATTTCTGAGGATATTGCCCATCATCGACCCATTCATAAGGAGAATCTTTTCCGGCTGCATAGGAACTGATATAATTGGAGTAGGTGACCCTCCACTGGGTGATATAGTCTGCAATGTAAGTCGTTGCTTTAGAAATGGCGACGTTTTTGGGGTTGACGCCGCTCCATGTGCCTATGAAGCGGTTACGATAGTGGGTCGCTGTGGCACTATGGGCAAACTCCGGTGGGGTGGGGACACTGGTAGGCTTTTGACCGGCGGTGACCCAGATGGAGCTTGTCACGAAGGAGGCGATGGTGTCCTCTGCAAAGTAATTATAGGTGACCTTATACTGGGTGGTATACTCTGCCGTATAGGTAGTATCGGCGGTAATCTTGGTGCTTTTAACGGTTGCGGCAGAGATGTTTGTGGTGCTGCCGGTAGCCCAGGTGTTCTTGGGAACAAGCTTTGTAGTGCTGTTTTCTACAGAGGAAACGGTGGGGACAGCCTTGGGGGCATAGCCGGAAGGAACCAGCTCCTTTACGGTAGTGGTTGCTGTGGGAGAGGTATTATATTTATATGTAACGGTCTTATAGGGGGCGGAGGAACGGGGGCCCATATAAATGTCTACCAGACGGAATACACACTTGGTGTAGGCACCCTGATCCGGCATGTCAATACGCATAACATTGATGGTAGTGCCGCTTCCGGTAATGCTCTCAGGCAGAACGGCTTCTACGATCTGATAATACTCCTCTGTGGTACCCTGGTTGGACCAGTTAACGGTCGTTAGACTTACTGCGCCGGTTTCGACGATAGAAGAAGAGTTGGCTGCCGTGTAGATTTTCAGACTCTTAGGCGTTTCGGTCACGCCCTGCAGGGACTGAACCTGCACTCTGACCTGAACGATGTGATTCTTTGCAGGGACATAGCCCATGTTCTTATTATACAGCCTGATCATGGGGTCAAAGCTACCCTCCGTGGCACCGTCAGCGGTCTCTTCGGAGACAAAAATGGTGGTTCCGCTCCCTTGCGAATCGTATTTACAGTCGTTGTAGCTGGTGAGGTAACTTGACCAGTTACCCCCGGAGCCAAATTTGATATGGATGGAGTTTGCAGCACTTGCTTCATAGAAGCCTATATACAGGCTACCGAAGAGGGCTACAACCAGAAACAGGCTGAGAAAAACCGTCAGCCGTTTCCATTGGGATGTTTTCATGTGGAAATCTCCTTTCATTCATCGTGTTATTGTTCGGTATGTAGGGTGTCTCTTTAGGAGCCGAAGACGTTGACCTCGGCGGTGTAGACACACACCTGGATGTTGCCGAATTTGCCGCTCTTATCTTGGCAGTTGTCCCATGTGTCTAAGAACAGGGTAAAGCCCAGACCGGAGGGATCAAAGGCGCAGTGCCATTCCTCGTTCATAGAGGTGTTTTTCCAGTCACAGGCGCAGAGCATGGTTTCGGGGTGAATTTCGTCACAGATCAGGGTAGGTTTTTGGTAGGGTTTCTTCATAATTTTCACATCCTTTTCCTTGCACCCGGCAGATCACGCCGGGGACGCTGTCTTTATGTAATGGGGGGAAGAATATTCTTACAAAAATACGGCAGAAATGTTTGCTTTTCTGAAAGAACTTTAAGCAATAATTGTATTTTTGAACATATCAGATTCATTATACAACTATTTCTGTGAAAAAGCAAGAGAAAAAAATAACATATTCTTAGATATAAAATGTAAATTCTTACATAATTAAAAAAACAGTAAAAGAAAAACGGAGGATCTCTGCAAAAAGATCCTCCATCGAATCATCCGGATAGAAGTTTTAGGGAGCGTTTAAGAAATCCGCAGCCTTTTTGTACTTTTCCCAATGACCTGTGAGCCTGTGGGCGATCTTACGGCCACGGTGGGGATCGGAATTGTGGGCGAGGTCTGCCAGCTTCACACGCCGTGCGATGGGATTGGCCTTAATGGGGATCAGATACTCCTCGTAGGGAACTGCAGGGTCGTGGGTCAAGAGGGCAACCGCCTCTAAGACCTCCGGAGAAAAGCCCATTTGCTCCAGATCCTTGATGGTATAGTCCGTATCTTCTACCACGTCGTGGAGCAGAGCAACGGTGGTGGATATCTCGTCCGTCATTTGCTCTGCTAAATGGAAGGGATGGAATACATAGGGGAGCCCGATTTTATCGGTTTGATCCTTGTGGGCTTCATAGCATAGCTTTAAAGCCTTTTCGGTTTGGTCTGTGTAGATCATTGCGACACTCCTTTTGGGGATTTTAGCGGAAATAGGGAAGGGTTTTTTCTCCCAACTGACGGTAGCATTGCACGTCCGGATCTGCGATTTCCTTTTGGGCGATCATGTCCTCAAATTCTTTCCGACAGACCCAGCGGGCATCACAGGTTTCACCGGGTTGCATAACCAGTTCGGACAAGGGAACGTCCTTCTGCAAGAAGTACAGATCGCAGAAGCAGTTCTTCCGTTTGTATGTATCCATGTGGATGAAGTCCCTTTCCTGAGAACGAATGCCGGTTTCTTCCCACACCTCACGACAGGCGGCTTGGAGACTGTTCTCTCCTGCGAGGACGGCACCGCCGGTTAAGGCCCAAAAATTGGGGAACGCCATCTTTTCCGGGGAACGCTTTGTTAACAGCACCTCTCCCTTGGAATTAAAAATCCAGACGAAGGCCGTTAGATGATATTCACCGCTGCGCATAGGTGTGCCGCGAGGGTGTTTTCTGTGAAGAGGTTGGCGATTTGCATCATATACATCCCAAAGTTCCATGGTTCCTCCTATGCCTATCCGCACAGATGCTCGATTAGGATCTTGAATCCCATAAGGATCAGGATCAAGCCTCCGACGATTTCGGCTTTGCTTTTATACTTTGTTCCAAACACGTTTCCGATCTTTACCCCTACGGCGGAGAGTAGGAAGGTGATGATACCGATACATGCAACGCCAAACCGGAGTTCGCTCCATATAACGCCTGCGCAGGAGAAGGAAACACCGGCGGCCATAGCATCGATACTGGTAGCAATGGCCAAGGGGAGCATGGTTTTAAAGGAAAAGGAGTCATTCAGACTTTCTTCTTTATCCTTACTGAGGGCTTCTTTTAGCATATTGGCGCCGATCAACGCCATGAGAGCAAATGCAATAAAGGGGGCAATGGCTTTTATGTATCGGGCGAAGCTATTTGCCAAAAGATAGCCGAGCAGAGGCATGAGAGCCTGAAAACCGCCAAAATAGAGCCCTGTAATGAGCCAATGCTTGGGGCGGATCTTTCCTACGGAGAGACCCTTTCCCACTGCAACGGCAAAGGCATCCATAGAAAGGGCAATGGCAGTGATCAGCAGATCATATAAACTCATGGATGAATTTACTCCTCTCTGTTTGCTCCGTAAGCTTCGGACAGGCTTCTTGCCTGTAAGCCGTCGTGGAATACCAGATCCACGCCGGGGGCATTGTTTGTGATTTTGCCTCTGGTGACATAGATTGCATAGCTTTTGAATACAATCGGACAAATGGGGGCAAAATCCAGAACCTGACGATGAAGGTCGGAATAGCTACCGGAGTTGGCAAGGGCTTCGTTACACAGGGTGACGAGACCGGTGTTGCTGATGGAACCGTATTGCAGGTTTCCATACTTCATAAAGAACTCCGACAGATTAAAATTGGAAGTCAAACGGACTTCTCCCAAATAAATATCAAAATCTTGATTCTGCAGTGCCTGTTCATACTTGTTCCGTTCCAGAGCCACAACGGTGAGACGGAGACCTGCATCTGTGAGAACCTTGCAGATCCGATCTGCCAGTTTCACCCGTGCGGGGTCATCCAAACAAACCAGAAATTTTCCCTCATGTCCTGCATATTCCGGATCGGTGAGAATTCCGGAATTGGTCAGGGCTTCTTTAAATTTACCGGGGGCGTAGTCGTAATCCTCTGCCAAGGTGCTGTCATGATAAGGGGAGGCAGGGGAGCAGGGCAGAGGAGTTGCTTGCGCAAAGCCACCGTAGACCTCGTTTACATATGTATCTCTGTCGATAGCATAGGTAACAGCGGAACGGAACTCTTCGTTAATAAACCATCCGCTATAGAGATTAAAGCCCAGATAGTGGAGAACGGTGGTGGGGGACTCCCATACTTCGTAGTCGCAACGATAGCCTACGGCTGCAGTACTGTTAGGGTCACAATACACCAAGTCGGTAGAACCGAATTCGAACTGGTTCCGCAGATCGTTGGATGTCTGTGCAGCAGACAGGGCAATCCGGTCGCAGCTGAGGACACCGTGCTCTTCTTTCCACCAATGGGTGTTCCGTACCAGAGCCTGTCCCAGATAGCGGTAGGGTCCTGTGCCGATAGGCTGCTCGGATTCGATCGTTTCTTCCTTTAAGATCGGGACATCCAACATCAGAGCGAAGTTTTCATAGGCAGTATCCAAGGTGATCTCCAAGCTGCCGTCTTCCGGAATGTAGATAGAAGAAATATGCTCCAAACGCTCGGCATACATGGAACTCTTTTTTGCCGCAAGGATCGAAGCCTTTACATCCTCTGCCGTGAGAAGGGTGCCGTCAGAAAAACGGGCATTGTCCAACAGGCGGAACTTATAAAAGGTTCCGGAGGAAGAAGACTCGAAGGATTGACACAAAACGGGGGAGGCAGTGAAATCGTAATTGACCACGAAAAGGGATTCGTACAGCAGAGAAAATAAGGCGCGGTTAATGGTTGCTGTACAGGTATAGGGATTCAGCCCATACCGAGGCATATAGGACAGACCGAAAGCACTGTCTTTCTCCTCAGCCTCAGGGGCGGAAACGACCTCCGTAACTTCCGGATCCGATTCCGGAAGGAGGGCAACGGTGGGAGGGACGTGTTCCGGATTTTTGGTTCCGCAGGCACTGAGAAACAGACTCAGCGCAAGGATCATAGCAAAGACTTTCTTCACAGCTGTTCACCTCCCAGCGTGATCATAGCGGCTAAGGAGCCGCGCTTGTCACCTACCCGACGGTGGGACCAGAAACGATCCGGTGCACAGGCGGTACATTCTTTGGCAATGTGGATCTGCTCCACCCCTGCTTTTCGGAGCCAAAGAGCGTTGAGACCCTTTAGATCTACCAGATATTTCTCGCCTTTGGGGGAAATATAGGCTTTTGCGTCGTCTCCCAGAGCCTCGATCATGGCATCGGGAACGTCATTATGGGTCTCGAAGCAGCACTTGCTGATACAGGGGCCGATGGCAACACGGATGTTTTTGGGATTGGAGCCGAATTCGGCGGACATCTTTTCTACCACTCTTGCGGCAATTCCGGCGGCAGTGCCTCGCCAGCCTGCATGGGCGGCGCCGATCGCCTTTGCTACAGGGTCAAAGAATAGAATGGGCGTGCAGTCTGCAGAGAAAACCGTAAGGACTACAGAGGTTTCGTTGGTAACTAAACCGTCACAGCCTTCGGTTACTTCTCGCAGGAGACCTCTGCCGCAGTGAGAGCGGTCTACTCTTTCGACGATGTCCGAGTGGATCTGTTTGGTGAAAACCGTATGCAAGGGGTCGAAGCCTACAGCCTCTCCTAAAATACGGTAGTTTTCCAAGACATTTGCAGGGTCGTCTCCCCGATGGGTTCCTAAGTTCAGGGAGGAAAGATATCCCTCGCTGACACCGCCGAAACGGGTGGAAAAGCAATGGGGAGCGCCCTCAAGAAGAGGGCTGACCAGATATTCCAGTGAGCCTTTTTGTACTGTGATCATTGCTTGGCCTCGTTCTTATCGCGGCAACAACGCTTGTACTTTTTGCCACTGCCGCAGGGGCAGGGATCGTTGGTCCGATTTTGATTTTTCGGACAGGTTGCTGCTTTACTGTCTTGTCGGAAGCTGCGCCGGTACCGGTGATCTTGGCTACCTTCTTACGACGGACCTCTTCGTTTGCCTTAGGACGGACCATATACAGACGGCGAACTGTCTCCTCTTTGATGGTGTCATTCATACCGCTGTACATAATGGAAGCTTCCCGCTGGTAAGCAAGGACAGGGTTCTCCTGACCGTAAGCCCGGAGACGGATTCCTTGCTTCAAGTCATCCATGAGCACAATGTGGTCCATCCATGATTCATCAACAACTTGCAGGAGGATGATCCGTTCAACCTCGCGCATAAGTTCGGAGCCAAACATGGCTTCCCTTGCAGAATAGGTCTCACGGAACAGTTCATAAAGACGGTCCTTGGCAGCCTGAGCATCCTTTTCCCCTGTATAGGAGCCGGGTGCAATATAGAGTCCTTCAAATTTTTCGCAGATGGCGGCAAGGCGTGCTTCATCCGTTTCATAGTCCGGGTTTGCGTAAATGGGATCTACTTCGGAGTCGATCACATAGTGGGTATAGTCGATAATTTTATCAGACAGATCCTTTCCGTCCAGAACAAGCTGTCTGTTTTCGTATATCTTTGTTCTCTGCTTGTTCATGACATCGTCGTATTCCAGAACGCTCTTACGGGACTGGAAGTTACGGCTCTCTACGGTCTTCTGTGCATTCTCGATGGCACCACTGAGCATCTTGGCATCAATAGGTGTATCCTCGTCCATGCCCATAGCGTTCATCATATTCATGACTCGCTCGGAGCCGAAGAGACGCATAACGTCGTCCTCCAGAGACAGGAAGAAACGGGTAGCACCGGGGTCACCCTGACGGCCTGCACGGCCGCGGAGCTGGTTGTCGATACGGCGAGACTCATGGCGTTCGGTGCCGATGATGAACAGACCGCCGACTTCCCGGACGCGCTGGGCTTCTGCATCGGTGACGGCCTTATGTCTTGCCAGATTTTCTTTAAATTCCTGACGAACCGCAAGGATCTCGGGATCGTCGGTTTCCGCATAGGAGTTGGCTTCTGCAATGAGTGCATCGGGGAGTTCTTTTTTACGCAGATCGGACAGGGCCATATATTCTGCGTTACCGCCCAGCATAATGTCTGTACCACGACCTGCCATGTTGGTGGAAATGGTAACGGAACCGAACTTACCTGCCTGAGCGACGATCTCCGCTTCCTTATCGTGGTGCTTGGCGTTCAGGACGGTATGCTTCACACCCTCCCGTTTCAGCAGCTTAGAAAGGAACTCGGACTTTTCGATGGAAACGGTACCGACCAGAACAGGCTGGCCCTTTTCGTGACATTCCTTGATCTGCTCAATGACGGCGTGGAATTTGGCGGTTTCTGTTTTATAGACGGTATCGTTGAGATCCTTACGTGCAATGGGCTTGTTGGTGGGGATCTCTACGATATCCAGCTTATAGATAGCGTTGAATTCCTCTTGCTCCGACAGGGCCGTGCCGGTCATGCCGGAAAGCTTTTCGTACAGACGGAAGAAATTCTGGAACGTGATGGTTGCTAAGGTACGACTTTCGTGGGCAACACTGACGTTTTCCTTGGCTTCGATGGCCTGATGGAGGCCCTCGTTATAGCGACGACCGTACATAAGACGACCAGTGAATTCGTCAACAATGATGACTTGTCCGTCTTTGACCACGTAGTCAATATCCCGTTTCATAACACCGCGGGCCTTCATAGCCTGATTGATGTGGTGCATGAGGGTGGTGTTTTCGATATCGCCCAGATTTTCCACGCCAAAATACCGTTCTGCCTTTTCGATACCGCTGGCGGTCAGATTGGCAGTGCGGGATTTTTCTTCTACGTAGTAGTCGCAGTCCAAATCGTCCTGCTCCTGCTTTTCGTCGGTGGTGGCAAAGACACGCTTTCTCAATCCGGAAACGAACATATCCGCCATTTCGTAGAGTTTGGTGGATTCTTCACCTTGGCCGGAAATGATCAAGGGGGTTCTTGCTTCGTCAATGAGGATGGAGTCGACCTCGTCAACGATGGCGAAATTATGGCCACGCTGTACCATTTCCTGCTTATACAGCGCCATGTTGTCACGGAGATAGTCGAATCCCAGTTCGTTATTGGTGCAGTATGTGATATCGGCCTGATAGGCTTCTCTGCGCTGATTGGGAGTCAGGCCGTGAATGATCAAGCCGACTTTCAGACCTAAGAAACGGTAAACCTTTCCCATCCACTCGGAGTCGCGCTTGGCAAGGTAGTCGTTTACGGTAACAATGTGGACACCGTTGCCGGATAGGGCGTTGAGATAGGCAGGGAGAATGGCGACTAAGGTTTTGCCTTCACCGGTTTTCATTTCTGCGATCCTGCCTTGGTGGAGGATGATGCCGCCGATGAGCTGTACCCGATAGGGGCGCATACCCAGAACACGGTGGGCGGCTTCCCGACAGACAGCAAATGCCTCCGGAAGAAGCTGGTCTAAGGTTTCGCCCTGTTCATATCTTTCTTTAAACTCCGCTGTTTTGTCACGGAGGGCTTCGTCAGACAGAGCCTTCATTTCTTCGCCCATTGCTTCGATACGATCTACAGTGGGGATAATTCTTTTGACTTCCCGTTCCGAACGGGTGCCGAATAATTTGGCGATCAGTCCCATAATTATTATGACCTTTCGTTGGTATAGTTGTTCCTGCCCCCTTGGGGGGCAGTATATGTGTCCTGTAATAAAATGATTGGTAAACTCGTTCTATTAAGGAGCAATATATCATGAAGGATATTATATCATAAATAACTTAACAAAAAAAGAGAAAACTGCATTCCTAACAAAAAATTCAAATTTGGAACAACAGACTTTCTGGTTACAATGTCCCTTGGCTTAGGACATAGAGGTAAAGGGGAGTTCAAATGTAATGACGGTATAATATTTTTTGTTTTCAAACTGGACTCTTTCGTCGATTCGCTCTTTAAACTCTGCCTCTCGGCCTTTGAACTTGGAGGGGATAACCAGATCGAAGATCAAATTGGTGTGCTTTACCCCTCGCACCATACGGAAGTCGTGAATGCTCAGAGTGGGCTCAATGGCCTTGACCTCCTGCTCCACAAGGGCTTTCATATGATTAAGCTCCCGGTCATTGGTTACGACAGGGTCATAATGAACCACCAAATGAACCCGCAATTGCTCCCTTGCATCTCGTTCGATATCGTCGAGAATGTCGTGACACAGGAGGGGATCCTCCTGGGCATCCATTTCTGCATGAACGCTTGCAAAGCACTGACCGGGACCATAGTCGTGAACCATAAGGTCGTGAATGCCCAGAACCCCTTGGTGGGACATGATCAGATCCCGAATGGAGGCTACCAGCTCTTCGTTTGCACTCTCACCCAAAAGAGGGCTGACGGTTTCCTTTGCCAGAGAGCAGCCGGACCAGATAATAAACAGGGCCACAGCCATACCTATGTAGCCGTCAATGTTCCAATGCAGAAAATGACTCAAAAGCAGGCTGCACAAAACCGCTATGGTGGAAATCACATCATTGCGACTGTCTGTAGCGGTGGCCTCCAACGCTTTGGAGTCGATTTTGTTTCCCAAGGTTTTGCAAAACAGACTCATCCACAGCTTTAGGAGAACGGAGGCAATCAAAACACCTACCACAACAGGGGATACGGTAACAGCAGCGGGATGGAGGATCTTATCCCATGCGCCCTTGGCAAGTTCCACACCGATCACTAAGATCAAGGCGGCGACTCCCAATGCAGAGAGATATTCAATTCTTGCATGGCCGTAGGGGTGTTCTTCGTCTGCGGGGCGCTCTGCCAGCTTGAAGCCCAATAGGGTCACAACACTGGAAGAAGCATCTGTCAGATTGTTCACCGCATCTGCAGTTACGGAAACTGCGCCGGACACAATGCCAACCAGAAGCTTTCCTGCGAACAAAATAAGATTGCACAGGATCCCCACGATCCCTGCCAGCTTTCCGTAAGCGGAGCGCACCTTGGGATCGGTGGTGTTTTTGTGATTCTTTACAAAGAGTCTCAATAGTAGCTGAGTCATAGCAGCCTCCCATAAACGGTGGAATTGGGCAAAAATGCCATACTTGGAATATTATACAATATATAATAGAAAAAGTACAGAACGAAAATGAGAAATCATCCCATAAACTTTCCGTTCTGTACGAATTTTATACTTGTATGATGTAGGACACCTGACCTTATGGGCCTTCGCATCAGGTGCTTAAGCCGACGGAATGCTCCATGACGGCGTGAAGGATCTTCGGAACTTCGTCTACGGGGATCTGCAAAACATAGGCAAACTCACTGCTGAGGAGTTTTTCTCCATCCCGCAAGGCCTGCTCGTCGGTCATTCGGAGATTTTTCCCTTTTTGTCGCAGTTCCTTCTTTTTAAGGTACAACATGCGAATCATATCCAGGATGTCCTTTCTGCTTCCTGATGCGAGAGTCTCCCGAAAAAACTGCCCTCGCTCCCTGGGATTATCTACCCAAAGAAGAGGTGTCTCTTGCAAAGATCCCAAGAGTGACTCGATCTCGGCTCTACTAATCACGGGGCGGAGACTCTTCCTTAAAACCTCTTCGATATTCGGCAAGTACAGTCTGGCACTCTTGTGGTAGACTGGGCGAAGTACCAGATACTCCTGTGGTCCTTCGGGGGTTTTCTGCTGTTTTACAGCATCTATTGTGCAAACACCCCACATATCGTATAATACAGCTTCTCCTATTTGAAACAAGTCATTTTCCTCCTATGCATAAGATTCCTATGCTTGCTACCGTCTCCGCGGAAAGGTGTTTCCAACCCCATCGAGAACATAGACAGCATTTCCCGCTTATTATAGCAAAAATTTCTAAGAAATGTCATAGGCAGAATTCACAATTTTTTCCACAGATCCTATAGAAAAGTTGCCCCACCCGGGTTGCACCCTTGGTGCAGTTGGAAGTTGAAAGTGGAAAGTTGAAAGTTCGGTGGCGACCCCACGGATTTAAAATAGGCTCCGCCTTTATAATACAGTCAAATCACAGTTTATCGGCCTGTTTACCAAATTAGAATCAGCCCTTGCCTCTCCAATGGGAGAGGCAAGGGTCTTTACCAAGTCCGCAGAGTCCCTTGGCTCTCCCTCTGGGAGAGCTGTCGCCCTTGGGCGACTGAGAGGGCAGTATGCAGTAGAAATTAGAATCAACTATCAGAGAAAGTACCGGCTCCTTCTTTGCCTACTACGAAATCTGTACAAAAACGGGAATCCCTACTGCCCTCTCCGCCGCAGTCGCGGCACCTCTCCCATTAGAGAGGCAAGGGTCTATGCCAACTTGGTAAACAACTCCATAAACGGGAATTTTAACGATAAATCACAGTTTATCGCGCTGTCTTCAAGTCCGCAGAGTCTCTTGGCTCTCCCTCTGGGAGAGCTGTCGCCCTTGGGCGACTGAGAGGGCAGTATGCAGTAGTAATTTGAACCAACTATCAGAGAAAGTACCCGGATCCTTCTCTACCTACTACGAAATCGGTACAAAATTGGAAATCCCTACTGCCCTCTCCGCCGCAGTCGCGGCACCTCTCCCATTGGAGAGGCAAGGGCCTTTACCAACTTGGCGAACAGTTCGACAAACGAAAATTTATCGAACCGTTGGTTCCGGTGGCACCGCCGAATTCGTACAACGTAATTCACAACGAAAATGGTTCGTTCCTCTCGTAGGGGACGGGTCCCGCCCCCTTGGTACCATCCCACACGTACGATGTCATTTCAAAACGAAACCGGACTTCCAAGGAGTTGTGTGCCAAGGATTGGTACGGAGAAACGGGCGAAATCCTTATGACACAGCCTTTGGACCCGGAACAGGTTACAGAACTGACATGGCAGGAGAAAGCTGCTTGGGTCATTTATGAGGAAAACTTTGGAGAAGAAGTAGTCCGAACCCTCTATGAGAAAGGCACCGAGGAGGAACCGGTATGTTTGTCCATCATGACTATCAATGAAGACGGTATCGGTAAAATCAAGACCGTCGAGATCAAATAATATGTACTGAATAATACGATGATCCTTAGATGTGAAATAAGAACATACCGCAAGGCATTTCGTAAATCCGTTAAAATTTATTTCACTATAAAAAACCACCCCGGTCAGGCTGGCATGTCACCTGATCGGGGTGTCTTCGTAGGAATTGAGAAGAACTGGGGAGCCGTCGGCATATCCGCAGATATTTCCGCGGCATCGGCTTCACAGCGTTTTCTTCTTGTCTACAGTATACCATGGGTGCAGGAAAAATTTGTGAATAAAAGGTAAAGCTTCTGTATCAAAATTATTTTAGAATAAATATTCATTTATACTTGACAAAAATGGAATATGGATGTATAATCCATGTATAATTTATGGAAATGAATGCATATATTTGCAATCGGGCGGTGCGTTCATCTCCTTTTATAACAGACGGAGGTAGTCATCATGGAAAACAATACTGTTAAGAAAGTCGTTCTTGCCTATTCCGGCGGTCTGGATACATCTATTATCATCCCTTGGCTAAAGGAAAACTACGGCAACCCCGAGATCATTGCCGTTGTGGGCAATGTGGGTCAGGCTGATGAACTGGAGGGGCTGGAAGAAAAGGCTATTGCCACCGGTGCTTCCAAGCTGATCGTTGCAGACTTGGTAGACGAGATGGTAGACCAAATCATCATTCCTTCCTTAAAGATGGGGGCCCAGTATGAGACCTATCTTCTGGGAACTGCCTTCGCCCGTCCCGTCATTGGCAAGAAGCTGGCAGAGATTGCCATTGCCGAAGGCGCAGATGCAGTTTGCCACGGCGCAACCGGTAAGGGCAATGATCAGGTTCGGTTTGAGCTGGCGATCAAGCGTTTTGCTCCCGATATGAAGATCATCGCTCCTTGGAGAGAGTGGGACATTAAGAGCCGTACTGAGGAAATTGACTATGCAGAGGCCCACAATGTTCCTCTTAAGATCAACCGTGAGAACAGCTATTCCAAGGATAAGAACCTGTGGCACCTGAGTCACGAGGGTCTGGATCTGGAGGATCCCTCCAACGAGCCTGATCTGGATGCCCCCGGCTTCTTGGAAATGAGTGTTTCTCCCTACAAGGCTCCTGATACTCCTACCTATGTTACCATCGATTTTGAAGCAGGTGCTCCCGTTGCTGTCAACGGAGAAAAGATGAAGGCTTCCAAGATCATCGAGAAACTGAACAAGATCGGCGGCGCCAACGGCATCGGCATCATCGACATCGTGGAAAACCGTCTGATCGGCATGAAGGACCGCGGCGTCTACGAGACCCCCGGCGGCTCCATCCTGTACTTCGCCCACGAGCAGCTGGAAATGCTGACCATTGACAAGGATACCCTCCATGTCAAGCAGAAGCTGGCTGTGGACTACGCCGACCTGATCTACAACGGCAAGTGGTACTCCCCCCTGCAGGAGGCGCTCACCGCTTTCGCCAACGAGTCCAACAAGTACGCCACCGGCTCTGTCAAGCTGAAGCTGTACAAGGGCAACATCATCCCCGCCGGCACCACCTCTCCCTACTCCCTGTACTCCGAAAATCTGGCAACCTTCGATGAGTCTGACTACGATCAGAAGGATGCCCAGGGCTTCATCAATCTGTGGGGTCTGCCCACCAAGGTCCAGGCACTGAGAGAGCAGGGCAAGCAGTAAGAAATCAAACTATGCCTTGGCCCCCTTTCTGAGGGGCCTGGCACGGCGTTAAGCCGTGACTGGGGGAGTGTGAATTTAAAAATATCGGACTCCCCCCGA
>JAZSAO010000215.1:0-1924 GCA_045601945.1 Faecousia sp.
GAGTCCGGAGGAGAGGGCGGTTATTTCCGGGGAGAAAAGCCGCGAAACCACCATGGTGCCGATAGGAAATCTGTTCAGCGCCTCTCCTCCGGTTGCTTCTTTGGGTACTTTCTTGTCAATACAAGAAAGTACCGCCCCGCAGGGAGCAAAGTATGAGCGAGTGCAAGACCGCTTCCTTTTTCCTATTCTCGATCGTGGATACCATGCCGTAACCCCACTTCTCTGCTTACTACGAAATCGGTACAAAATTGGGAATCCCTACTGCCCTCTCCGCCGCAGTCGCGGCACCTCTCCCATTATTACTTAAAATAGGCGAGGGAACTGTCTGAGTAGGCGAAAAGGGCCTTGCACAGGGTGCCTAAGGTGCCGGTTTTGTTGTTGCCGTAGGTGTCGGCACTGTATTGCAGGGTACAGGAAACCGGTGTATCATTTTGGAATATCTGAGCGGAAAGCACCGTTCTCAATTCGGCGGCTAAGAAGCCGTCAAAGGAGAAGGCGTATTGCCCCTTGGCGGATTGATAAGCTTCGATGTGATCAACGGTGGCGGTGACGGTCTGTCCCTCTATGTTGGTATAGCGTACCCACAGCTTCAGATCCTCTAAGCTACCTGCGTAATTTTCTGTGCTGAACAAGAATTTCAAGGTTACTTTGGATTCCAGATTCAGGGACTTTCCCAACCATGTAATGGAGGGATTTTCCACATCACCCAGTGTTACGTTGGTATTGCCGAAGGTAATTTTGCCGATATCGCTGAGATAGGCCTTCTCCGCAGGGGTCATAGAGGCATCTACCGGGCTGTCGGTACGGTATTCCTTGAAGATTTGCGCCGCGGTGCCATAGCGGAGCAGGTCTGCACAGAGAGTTTTCAGGGGATCTGTGGCGGCGGTTTTGCCAAGCTGGGTATAAGCATACTGTGCGATGCTGTAGGTGTCTACCTTAGAAAGATAGGGCTGACCCTGCTTCTCCATATGGAGTTGTGCGGTGACAACGTCACCTATTTGGACGGCGGTGAGACCGTCTAAGGTGTAGTAATAATAGGTGTTCTTACGCACAGGTTGGAGGGTGACGGTCTCGGTGCCTGTCAGTTCATTTCCGGTATAAATCGGGATTTCCACCACCATATAGTGGCTTTCATACTCCTCTATGTCGGCGGCGTTGATTGCAAAGTTGATGGAGATATCACTTGCCAGATTCAAACTGTGGCCGATGGCAAAAGAGGTGTCCAAAATCGGCTCTTTGTGTTCCGTTTCGCCACAGATACAGATGCCGTTTTCGTAGCTGTGGGATACGGTTTCCGCCAGCGTGCAATGGGTACAACCCATGGTGTGGGTAGCTTCGTCTAAGGGCGTGTAAGTGTAATCGTGACCTGTGGCCGCAATGGTTTGCTGTTGTTGCAATACCTGACCGCAGAGATTACAGGTACTGCTTTGGGTGTAGCCCGATTGGGTACAGGTAGGTGTTTGCGCCGGATGGATCGTACAGCTTTGGTGATAGAAGGTGCCGTTTTGAGATACAACCGTATCTGTGGCAAGGCGGTTTTCCTCGTAGCCAACCGTAGCGAAATGCTCTAAGAGTTCGAATTCAGTGTCCAGACCCTGCTGTGCAAGATCGGGGTAGACTTTTGCGTAATAGGCGGTATCGAACAGGGGGGAAAGCTGCTTGGGGGCGGAGGATAATTCTGACGTAAGATCCATATGCGTTACAAAATGGTTAAAAGCTTCTGTATAATCTCCGTGGAGCGTGTAACGATGGTGATAGTCATTTTGGTTCAGATAGAAGGATACATCAAAGAAGGGACTTGCAGACCGTCCTTCTTCTATGCCGGATTCGATGAAATGTTGGTATAGCATCCCTTCGTCCGTGCCATAGGCTGCTTTGAGGTCCGGATATCTGTCGGCATAGTATTGGCTATTGAACACATAGG
>JAZSAO010000216.1:0-4512 GCA_045601945.1 Faecousia sp.
CTGTGGAAGAGAAGCGTTATGTCAAAGAAGAATTCCATACGATTCCTATCCCTGTATCTGACCCGGCACCTTCTCAGAAAACCACAGAACAGGTTTCCAAGGCAGATGCACAGGCAAGCGCGGCTGTAATTTCTGCTGAAATCGCTGAGCAGGAACCGTTACCTGAAGTATACGTGTTCCCGTCTATTGAATTGCTTAATCGAGCATCCGGCGGATCTGTAGATGCAACTGCTGAAATGCGCGGAAATACAAAACGTCTGGCAGATGCACTGCAAAGCTTTGGTGTGAATCCCCATATTGTCGATGTGATCCGCGGACCTTCTGTTACCAGATATGAGTTGGAACTGGATCCCGGTGTCAAGCTTTCCAAAATTACCAATCTTTCTGAAGATATCGCTCTCGCACTGGGCGCGCAAGGGGTCCGTATCTCTGCCATTCCGGACAAGATCTCTGTTGTAGGTATTGAAGTTCCTAATAAGATCGTAAATACGGTTTATGCAAGAGAAGTCATTGGGTCTTCGTTGTTCAACGATAAAAAATCCAAAGTTTCCTTTGCTGTCGGTAAGGATATCAGCGGAAACTGTATTATTGGCGATATTGGGAAAATGCCCCATATGCTGATTGCCGGTACAACAGGATCCGGTAAGTCTGTGTGTATGAATACCCTGATTATTTCCTTGCTGTATAAAGCGAGACCGGATGAAGTCAAAATGATTATGGTTGACCCCAAAATGGTCGAACTTGGGATTTATAACGGGATCCCTCACTTACTGATCCCTGTTGTTACCGATCCCAAGAAGGCTGCCGGTGCATTACAGTGGACGGTGACAGAAATGCTTCGGCGCTATACGCTTATGAGAGATGAAGGAGTACGAGATCTGGAGTCTTACAATAAAGCAGTTGCCAATGATCCGGACAGAGAGAAGCTTCCGCAGGTTGTGGTAGTTATCGACGAATTGGCTGACCTCATGCTTGTGGCAGCGAAAGAAGTCGAAGAATCCATTTGTCGAATCGCTCAAATGGGCAGAGCCTCCGGTATCCATCTTGTAATTGCGACCCAGCGTCCGTCTGCGGATGTGATTACCGGTACTATGAAGGCTAATATCCCGTCTCGAATTGCGTTCTCCGTATCCTCTGCAATGGAGTCTCGTATTATTTTGGATATCCAAGGTGCAGAAAAATTGGTTGGTAAGGGCGATATGCTCTTTGCTCCTCACGGACAGGGAAAACCCCAGCGTGTTCAGGGTTGCATTATTACCGATGACGAAGTATCGCGAGTTGTCAATGCCATCAAAGCAAACGGAAGCAGTGTCTATTCTCATGAGGTTATGGAGCAGATCGAAAAGAGAGCAGAGCAGGGAAACAAAAATGGTTCTTCCGAATCAGTGGCTCCGCCGGAAAGCACATCTGATGAGATGCTTCCTGCTGCGGTAGAGGTCATTCTGGAAACCGGTCAGGCTTCTGTCTCTATGTTGCAGAGACGGTTGAAACTCGGATATGCCCGTGCTGCCCGTATTGTAGATGAAATGCAAGAAATGGGCATTGTTGGACAGTTCGAAGGTTCTAAGCCCCGTCAGCTACTCATTACTCGAGATCAGTGGGAACAGATGAAAAACGGCGGTTCTACTGCCGTTCCGGATGAAATTCCCTGATCCATATAATCATAAGGACAAATCGTTTTCGATTTTTCCACATAATTTGATTGTATCCCCTGACTTATGTCGGGGGTGCAAAATATTTATTGCGTTGCATCTGCGTAGGCAGAGCGACAGCAGGAGGTTAAAATGAAACATTCAGCAATTTTCCACTTTGTGGGCCTTGCCATGCTCACAGCCCTCGTTGTAGTATTGCAGACCGTTGGAGGCGGCATTACGTTCGGTGGTTTTTCCATTACCCTTGTTCTAATCCCTGTGGTAATTGGTTCGGCACTTTTTGGTGCAAAAGACGGAGCATTTCTTGGCGGTGTCTTTGGCTTGATCGTTTACATCAATTGTGCAAATGGCACGGATATGGGTGGCAATATGGTATTTGCAGCAAATCCCTATCTTTGTGCACTGGTTTGTATTGGTAAGGGTATCCTTTCCGGATTTGTAGCCGGTTTGATGTACAGATGGATCCACGGTGCGCTGACCAAGCGTCAAGATGGTAGTAGCAATGGAACGAATGGTGGAGTTGGCTCTTATTTGGCGGTTCTTGCTGCTGCAATTATTGCCCCTATTGTGAATACAGGTACATTCATTTTGGGAATGCTTCTGTTCTTTAAGGATACGTTGGATTCATGGGCAGGAGGCACACCCATTGTCAGTTATGTGATTTTTGGTTTGACGGGTGTCAATTTCTTGATTGAATTAGGCGTGAATATTCTTCTTGCGCCGGCAATCACTACGATCATCAATGTGATTCGCAAGAAACACTGATTAGGTTATACTTTAAGGGCCACCTAATAGGATCAAATGATCTTTTAGGTGGCCTTTTTCATGTTTTTAAATTAAACGCTAAACTGCGACCGATCTTGTCCGTGGAGGAACTCCTTGTACCGCAGACCGGTGTTGTGGATAACACGTTTGGACTCCTCATAGTAACAGATGTCTTTGTGGGGACAGGTTTTGCAATGGGGGAACTGACAAGACATCAGTAGATCGGAGAAGCAATCCCCATATTGACTCAAGCTTGCCTGTAGCCTCTGAATGTGCTTTTCCTCATAGAAGCGTGTCAGGATGTGAAGAATCTGATCTTGAGAGAAGCCATCCTTTGTGTAGCGGAGGAAGTCGCGAATGCACTCTATATAATTCTTCTTTTCTTCATCTTGGCAAAAGGTGAGCCCTGTATTCAAATAGGCAAGCATATCGTTATAATTTTTCAGTCGCCATGCGGCATAGGCATAATGGACAGCCGCAGACGTACTATGATCACCGTGGGCAAGAGGAAGCCCTGCGAGGAACGGATAATAATATTCTCTTGAAAGAACACCTTTGACCATTTTCTGATGGAATAATACATCACGCATGGCAATATCGTCTGCTTTTCGTATATTCCGAAGCGCATAAGATGCTAACTCACCCATAGCATATTGTTGTATTTTTTGTGTTATACGCAGACCTCTGGATTCGGAGAATCCGGGAACTACAAATTTATAGCAGTGGAATCCTAAGAAGGAGTAGTTTCGAATATAGACAGTCAGTCCTTTTTCTTTGAAGAAATCCAATACAACATGAATGAGTTCTTGATTGGAGAGGTTGCTATAATCGGGGAACTGTGAGGGAAGGTCATTGGAGGGCGTAAAAAAGGTTGCATTCATTGCACCCTGAGCGGTTTCTAACTGATTGAGAATGTTATTACAGATGTCCACATCTGCTGCATGGCTTAAGATACGGGAATTGCCTGATAAATGGAGTTTGGAAAGTGTTCGCCCTTGAAAAGCTTCGGTTAATGTACGTTGAATCGCTATTTCAGGAATGGGATCTGCCCCGATACTTACAATATAGCGGTGTGTCTTTTTATTAATAATTCTTGTAGCTACAACGGGATAGCCGGTTCCGAGAGAACAATCTACAACATCTACGTCAAATTCTCCTTCTTGACGAATCTTATCTAAGATTTCGCTGACTAAACGGAACTTTCTCAAGTGATCTTCCGGGATCACCGGTACAGTGATATCCTCTTTGACCAGTTGGATACAACAATATCGTTCCATGATCTCTGAAAGAGCGTGGATCCATGCTTCTTCTCTGGTGTTGCCGACACAGCAACCGTTGGCTGAATATAAATGTTCCACAAACCCTGCAGGAAGCTTTACGTATTTGTCTCCAAAATAGTCGTAATAAGGGAGAACGAGAATTTTCTTGCTTCCGGCATACATTTCGCATTGGGATGCGATAGCCTCTTTTGTGACACCGTAAGTTGCAACGATGGGGTCCATCCATTGGCTGTCTGCCAACAGTTCTTCTTTTGTCACATATTCTCTGTCAGGGGCATATGTGTGAAGCAGTAATTCAGGATCGTTTTCCAGAGACTGGTATTTATAGAAAAACAAACCACTCTGTAAGCGCTCGATAAATTCACCGTATGCACTACCACGAGCAAAATCGGGAGTGACACCTTTTCCGTTAGCAAAGGGAAAACCGCGATCTCCGTGGACATGAAGACCGTAGCAATGCTCTACACCGGTATCGATCCATTCTTCTACCAGATGGATATCCAATTCTTCCAATATATTTTTAATTCGGTCGATCGTATCGCTTGGCTTTGCATCTTTGAATTTTTCATCAATGATCATATTCGTTTCTCCTTAAAGGGCCTAATAGTGAAATTATACGAAATTCATCATATAATGTCAAGAAAATATCAAGAGAAATGCACAGGGAAAATCTTCCGCTGTGCATTTCTTTCAAATTATTCACTGCGCAATGCGATGACAGGATCCTTTTTCGATGCAATACGTGCCGGGATCAATCCTGCGATGAAAGTAAGGAGCATACTGATGAAGATCAAAATCACAGCGCCTTGAGGCGG
>JAZSAO010000217.1:0-25654 GCA_045601945.1 Faecousia sp.
TATTTCTAATAAAACGGATTAACCGTTTTATTATGCCGCTGGTAAGCGGCATGGCGGCAAAGCCGCCAAGAAATAACCTGTAATACTGTTCTTGCCGCCGAAGGCTAAGCAGGATATTCATCCTGCAATAAAATGGTTTTCAAACCATTTTATCAAGAAACAGTATTATATTGCCGATTAGGATAACACAACGCAAGAAAAGGATAAAAAGGTACAAGAAGGGATGTGCTAAAATAGTTTAGGACTATGATACGCACCTTTTCTGATTAGCAGGAAAATGCTCCCGATTTTTACAAGCCATTAGCAGAGCCGAAAAATGAGCAAATATAATTCAAAATGGTTAGAGAATATAACGAGAAAAGTTCCGAAAACATCGGTTAAACCGTTGCTTTCGGAACTTTTTGGCACGCCTGAAGGGATTCGAACCCCCGACCTGTCGCTTAGGAGGCGACCGCTCTATCCTGCTGAGCTACAAGCGCATATTCAGGTGTATAGGCCCTGATATCCCTTGTCTTATGTGCTTATGGCAAGGGATATCAGAGACCTTTATTACAGAAATAGATCAGTTCACAGACCGTAAATTAAAGAACCTCAGCAGGAGTTTCTTCGGATTCCGGGGAACATTCTTCCGGAGCATCTGCAGGACATGTTTCCTCGCAAGCTTCGAGAATTTCTTCGGAGGGCTCGACCTCGGGCAAAGGCATAGAGCCAATGTGCAGGCCGATGGTGATCTGCTTATCACCGTCGGGCTTCTTGGTGCAACTCCAAAGCAGAGCCTGTGTAACAGATGCGCCTGTTTCCTCATCCTTCTTATGGGAATAGGGGATTGAGCCGACAATGGCTGCAACAGCAGTGGCTATGGCGATTTTCCATCCTTTTTTCATCGGGAAAGCCTCCTTTTTAATGGGGGGGCTACCTTATGAGGTAGCCCATTATATTATTGGGGATCGGTTTCTGCGGGTTTTGGGAACATAGGCTCACGGGTCTCAGGAATGGGATGACCGTTCATGCAAGCCTCGAATTGCTTGCGGCTCATATATTCATGCTCCAACAAATACTGTGCGACCTCGTGAAGTTTGGGATAATTTGCCTTCAGGATGTCTTCGCATTGGCAGTAAGCGGCATCCAGAATGACTTTCATTTCGCTGTCGATTTGAGCAGCGGTGGCTTCGGAATAGGATTTGGTGCGTTCGTAATCCCGACCTACAAAGATCTCATCGTCGTTTTCGTAGGAAACGGGGCCCAAACGGTCGTTCATGCCGAAGCGAGCGACCATGTTTCGAGCGATGTTGCTGGCCCGCTTCAGGTCATTGGAGGCACCGGTGGTGATGTCGTCAAACTCCAGAGCCTCGGCAACTCTGCCGCCTAAGAGGGCTACCAGTTCCTCCTTCATCTGATTGCGGGAGTAGTGAGAACTGTCTCTTTCCGGCAGGCTGATGGTCATGCCCAAAGCGCGGCCTCTTTGGACGATGGTAATGGCATGAACAGGATCTTGTGTGGGCAGGAAATGCATGGCGATGGCATGACCTGCTTCGTGGTATGCGGTAATGCGGCGGTCACGCTCATGCTGGACACGACTCCGCTTTTCCGGACCTGCAACCACCTTGAGAATGGCATCTTCGATGGTATCCATGGTGATGACAGGGCAATTCTTACGGGCGGAGAGGAGGGCGGCCTCGTTCAGCAGATTCTCTAAGTCTGCACCGGTAAAGCCGATGGTAGAACGGGCAACCACATTCAGGTTAACATCATCTGCAAGTTTCTTATTCTGAGCGTGGATCTTGAGGATATCCTCGCGACCCTTTTGGTCCGGGGCGCTGACATAGATCTGACGGTCAAAGCGGCCGGGACGGAGAAGAGCGGGATCCAGAATATCATGGCGGTTGGTAGCGGCAAGAACGATGACACCTTCGTTGGCGGCAAAGCCGTCCATCTCAACCAGCAGCTGGTTCAGGGTCTGTTCTCTTTCGTCATGTCCGCCACCCATGCCTGCACCGCGGCGGCGACCTACGGCATCGATCTCATCGATAAATACAATACAGGGAGTTTGCTTTTTGGCTTGTTCGAAAAGGTCGCGAACGCGACTTGCGCCCACACCAACATAGAGTTCTACGAAATCGGAGCCGGAAATGGACAGGAACTGTACATCTGCTTCTCCGGCAACGGCCTTTGCAAGGAGGGTCTTACCGGTACCCGGAGGTCCTACTAAGAGGACACCCTTAGGGATTTTGGCACCCAGAGTGCGGTACTTGTCGGGATGGCGGAGGAAATCTACGATTTCTTCTAATTCGGCCTTTTCTTCGTCGGCACCTGCTACATCGGCAAAGGTGACTTTCTTATCGCCAACACCGACACGAACGGCGGCGCGGCTGAATTTAGGGGTTTGGCTGCCATTACTTGCGCGACCAAACAGGAAGTACATCAAGATCAGAAGCCCAACCATAACTAAAGCATAAGGGATAATGGTCAGGTACCAAGGGGTGGGCCTTATAGGATGGAAGTCATAGCTTTCAATAATGCCTGCGGCAAGCTGTGCCTCGTACAGTTCGTGAAGCTCTTCTGCAAACATTTGGGCATCGGCCAGTTCATGGCGAATGGTGGTTACGCCCTTTAGTTCTTCCTTCGTGGATTCCGGCTCATGGTGGAGTTCTAAGATCAGAGTGCCATCTTTCCATTGGAAGGACTTAACGTTCTCTGTAACGAATTGCTGTCTTACCTCAGAATAGCTAACGGCAGGAGCCTCCGGCATATCTACGAAGGCACTGATCAGAACGATTAGGGCCAGAGCCATAAGGGCAAACATGAAGAAATTATATCGTCTGGGGGGACGAGGTGTTTGTTGGTTCAAGAGAGTTCTCCTTTAAGTTAAGAAAATAGAAAGAAGCGGTTATTTTGCGTATACCTCGGGCTTGAGGATGCCTACATAGGGGAGATTCCGATAGACCTCATCGTAATCCAGACCATAGCCTACGACGAACTGGTTGGGAATCGTAAAGCCGATATAGTCTGCTTCGATGGGAGCGGTACGGCGAGAGGGTTTATCCAGAAGGGTGCAGATCTTTAAGGAAGCAGGCTCCTTTTCCATCAGGTGATCTGCTACGAAACGAAGGGTGTTGCCGGTATCGAGGATATCTTCCAGAATGACCACGTGGCGACCCTTGATGTCAGCGGAAAGGTCTTTGATCAGGTTGATCTTTCCGGAGGAGATGGTGGCGGCTCCATAGGAAGAGACTGCCATAAAGTCATATTCACAGGGAATGGGAGTTGCTCGAACCATGTCTGCGAAGAACATAATGGCACCCTTGAGAACACCTACAAAAATAGGCGTTTTTCCGTCGTAATCTTTGGCGACTTCTTTGCCCAGTTCGGCGATACGGCGTTGGAGTTCTTCTTCGGTGATCAGAATTTCGGCAATATCGTTATGCATAGTGTGTCTCCTCTCTATGTGGTTAGGATGGTAATAATGAGTGCAGGGTCTCCTTCTGAAGGGACAAAGTGCGGACTGGCGCCCAATCCACCCACGGCAAGAACGTGGGTTCCGTCTGTGAATACAGGTAGTAGGTCGCGATCTTGCTTGGGGATTTTGTTGTCGATCATCAGCTTTTTCAGAGACTTGCTATGGCCATCTGCCATTTGCATACGATCTCCGATCTGCCGAGGACGGAGAAACAATGGGGGCGTACATATCATATCCTCTATCATATCACACTTTATGGCAAAAAGGAAAGGGGTATTTGTCATTTTTGTGAATTTTTTTTGAATTTCACAACAAATCTTCCAAGGACTACCGGGAAGAACCGTTTCGCCGGGAATCGCCAAAGCTGTTACTGCAAATGGCGAGGGAAGTTCCCAACGGAAACACAAATGATCATACCGACGACAGGCGATAAGTCCATGGGGAAGTTGGATCTGCGCGGAGGGGCAGGGATGGTACAGGAGGCTTCGGAGTGCATCAATGTGCACGAAAGACACGTCCTGCTCTAAATACTCTCTCACCATAAGTCGAAGGGCTCGATTTTGCAAAGGCTCCGGCGCGGACAAAAGCGGAATGAGAGAATAAGCACCCGTAGCATCTTTCTTTAAAAGGTTCTTTGCTAACGCATCTAAAAATAGGTCTTCTTGTCTTAGAATGTGGCTTTGCCGCAAGACGCCTTGTGCAAGGTCCGGATTCTCTCCACGCAAAAGAGGCAGTACCTGATGACGGATTCGATTTCGGGTATAGGCGAGGCTCCGGTTAGAACTGTCTTCGCGATAGGGAATTTGCTCTTGCTCCAGATAGGACAGGATCTCTGCCTTGGTTGCCCAAAGGATGGGGCGAACGATCCTTTCCCTTGTGGGAGGAATGCCGCAAAGTCCCCGTAGGCCGCTGCCTCGAATCAGGTGCATGAGAACCGTTTCCAGATTATCGTCAGCATTGTGAGCTGTGGCGATTTTTCCGGATAAGGTTTGAAAAAAACTGTAACGACACTGACGGGCGCCTTCCTCTATACCTAAATGATTCCGGCAGCTGTATTCATAGACGTCCTCCCCACCTAAGTGGAGGGGGATCTGATGGATTTGGCAAAATTCCGAGACAAAGGCTTCGTCTGCATCGGACTCTTCCCCTCGAAGCCGGTGGTTAAAATGAGCGGCTTCCACGGTGATCTCCAGATCCTTTTCCAAGGAGTGGAGACAGTGGAGCAGAGCCATAGAGTCCGAGCCACCGGAAAGCGCGCAGATTACCCGATCACCGGGGGAGAACAGGGACTCTTTTTTACAATAAGACAGCAGCTTATCCTTCATTGTGCTTCCACTCTCTGTCTGCAAATGTGGTGAACTGAGGCAGCCACTGGAGTTTAACGGTACCGACTTCACCGTGACGATTCTTTGCTACGATCACTTCTGCGACATTTTGCTCGGTAGAGTTTTTGTTATAATAGTCGTCACGGTATATGAACAGGACTTCGTCAGCATCCTGCTCGATTGCGCCGGATTCGCGGAGGTCGGACATCATAGGCCGCTTATCCTGACGGCTCTCGTTGGCACGGGACAACTGAGACAGACAAATAATCGGTACATTCAGTTCCTTTGCCATGATTTTCAGAGAACGGGAAATATCCGTAACGATCTGCTGACGATTTTCGTTAGCGGCGGTTTTGTTTCCTGCAGAGGTCATCAGCTGCAGATAGTCGATGACAATAAGGCCCAGATCATCGATACGGCGGCATTTGGCGTTCATCTCCGCAACGGTTAGGGAAGGATTGTCGTCAACCCGAATATCTGTCTGGGAAAGGGCGGAGGAAGCAATGCCGATTTTTGTCCATTCCTCTACGGTGAGCTGTCCCGTGGTCAGCTTCTTATTGTCTACGAAGCTTTCGTTGGAAAGAAGTCTGGTGACCAACTGCTCCTTGGACATTTCCAAGGAGAAGAAGGCGACAGTCTTTTTGGGGTATTTTTTTGCAACGTTCAGGGCAATGTTCAGCGCCAGAGAGGTTTTTCCCATTGCGGGACGGGCGGCAAGGATCATTAAGTCGGATTTGTTCAGACCGTTGAGGAATTTATCCAGATCGATCAATCCCGTAGAAAGACCGGCGATGTCGCTGTCGGACTCACTAAGTTCTGTGAGGCGGTCGAAAACCTTTAGGATGATGGTGCCCACGTGCTCCAGAGATTCATTGGTATTGCCACGACGAATGGCATAGATCTTTTTCTCTGCAGCTTCCAGAATATCCTGCGCGGTACCCTTACCCTCACGGACAATATTGGTGATGTCCGTGGCGGCGGTGGACAGGCTCCGCAGAAGTGCCTGATCCCGTACGATCTGTGCATAGCGAACGACATTAGCCGCTGTGGGGGTGATCTCCATGAGATCCATGAGGTATTTGGAAGTGGTCTTTTCGTCGAACACCCCACGCTCACGCATTTTGTTCAGCACGGTTACAGGATCAATGGTCTGGGAGAAACTGAACATTTCGTATATGGTTTCGTAAATGTCCCGATTGATTTGAATAAAGAAATCTGTGGGACGGAGAATGCCGACAACATCATTGACACAACGACTGTCGATCAGCATGGAGCCCAGAACAGATTGCTCTGCCTCCGGGGAATGGGGGAGTTGGCGAGAAAGAAGTTCTTCCATAAAGCACCTCGGATATCAATGGGAAATAGAAAATAGAAAGCGGATATTACTATGATAGCAGGAAAGATGTGGCATTTATGGTACACCATCCACTTTCTATGGCCGGTGAAATTACAGTTCTTCGACTTTGAGTTTCAGATCGGCAGTGATCTCGTAGCCCAACTTGCACTTGGCGGTATAGCTGCCTACGGTGCGAATGTTGTCACTGAGAACGATTTTGTGCTTATCCAGAGTGATACCGTGATTTTGCTTCAGTGCATCAGCGATGTTTTGGGTAGTAACGGAGCCGAAGAGTCTGCCGGCACCGCCGCCCTTAGCCTTAATGGTAACCGTAAGGGTCTTTAGTTGATTGGACAGAGCGAAGGCTTCTTCCCGTTCTTTCTGGCGCTTTTCCTGGTTAGCCTTATCGGTCATACGCATGGTGTTTACGGCGTCGGCAGTGGCTTCAACAGCCAGCTTGCGGGGGAGCATATAGTTTCTGGCATAGCCGTCGGAGACCTCTAACATTTGGCCTTTCTTGCCTTTGCCCTTTACATCTTGTAACAAAATAACTTTCATGGATTTATCCTCCTATGGTTCAAAAAATTTATCAATGGAACGAGTAAGGTCTCGGAAGGTGGCACTGACACCGCGATTTTTTACTTGCGCACCGGCGGTAGCGGCGTTTCCGCCTCCTCCCAGAGCCTCTAAGATAACCTGTACATTCGCTTCTCCGATGGAGCGGGCAGAGATGATGGTTTGATCATCTTGGGGATAGAGAACAAAGGATGCCTCGATACCGGAGATGTCCAGAAGTTCGTCTGCTGCCTGTGCCGCAAGGGTTCGAGTAATGGGGTAGTCCAAGGCGGCAATGGCGATATTATGGGGATATTGCTTGGCGTTTTGAATGATTTGATATCGTGCAATGGTAGAAGCCAGATCGTTTTGGAACAACTTTTTTACTTCTACAGGGTCGGCCCCCAGACGGCGGAGGAAAGCGGCGGCTTCGAAGGTGTAGCTGTTGGTACGCACACCGAAGTGCTTGGTATCCAGAGCGATACCTGCCAACAGTGCCATGGCTTCTTCTTGCAGAATGTCATCGGGATCCACGGTGTACTGCAGGATCTCTGCCACCAGTTCCGAAGCGGAGGAGGCTCTGGGTTCGTGCATATTGGGTGTTGCGCCTTCGATATAGTCCACGGCTCTGCGATGGTGGTCAATGATGGCGACCCGACGCATGGATTCCAACAGGGGCTTATATTCGACTTGATCGGGGCGATTGGTGTCTACGATAATGAGATAGCTTTTAAGGGTTGCTTCGATCAGGGCATCGGATCCGCTGATAAAGCAATCGGCATATGCCGGCAGAGGCTTTAGATGTGACAGGAGTGACTGTGCGGCATTGGCATTCATGTCGATGACGATATTTGCCTTTTTGCCTAACTTTCTGCACAGGCAGAATATACCTGCGGCAGCACCTAAGGCATCCAAGTCTGCCATTTTGTGACCCATAATAAAGACCCGATCGGCTTCGGAGATCAATCCGGCCAGATTTTTGGCGGCGGTACGGGATCGAACCTTGCTGTGGCGGTCGGAATGGCTGTTTCTGCCACCGAAGAAGGAAAAGTCAATGCGGTTTTTCAGAACCGCCTGATCACCGCCTCTGGAAAGAGCCATGTCAATGGACAGGGCAGCGAATTTATAGTTTTCACGGAAATCCACACCGTCTTTTCCTAAACCGATGGAGATGGTGGGAGATTGTCCGCCGGAGGTTTGGATCGAACGAATGCTTTCCAGAAGGTCAAATTTTCGCTCTACCATAGAACCAAGGTCTCTTGCCTCAAAAAGAAGGAGAAAACGATTTCGCTCCAATCTGCACATGAGACCGTTGTAGGTATCGGCCCACTGGTTGATTTTGCTGTTGATCTGGGCACTGAGCGCGGCAGTCTCTGCATCGGAAACGGAGTTGGCAAGATCATCGAAATTGTCTACCACAACGATGCCGACCAAGGGGCGGGAACGAATATATTCGTCACGAACCTGTAAAAGTTCTGTCTGGTCTCGCAGATAGATCATACCGAAAAACAGATCGCTTTTTGCATCCACAGGGGGTAGAAGACTACCGGTGACCTGAAAACGACGACCGCGGAATTGGAGTTCCTCGGGGGCTTCGGTCATGCCTTCTTTCAGCCAAGTCAGATCCAACTCGGGGATCAACTCACGGAGTCTGTGGGGATCCATTTGGGCTTGGAGTTGCAATAATTTTTCAAAGGCTTTGTTGCACCATTGCAGCTCCATGGTTTCCAGATGGACCATGGCTACCGGGAAAGGGACTTCTTTTTCTTTTAGGCGTTCCAACATGGGGTTATGCTTGCGAATATATTCAGTGAGAGTTCTCTTGCGACGAATGCTCCGGACGTGGAGCAGGACAAAAAGCCCTGCAGTAAACAGAAGTTCACAGATTCCCAGAAAGTATTGCTTTACAAAAAAGGCGGCAATGGCAAAGAAGATCAGAACCGGAAAGAAAAACAGAATGTTGGGCTGAGTAACACGCCGTAGCTTTCTCTTCATAGGACAATCCCCTCCTTTTCATGGATATACACTTTCATTATACCAGATGATCTAAAGTTTTTCCACTATATTTTTATGCTTTTGAAAAAATAGTGTACATTTTATGTAAAATATGGTATAATATATAATGGTGAGGGATAGGTAAGAGAGAAACTGCAGGCAATCTATGAATAAACCTCCCACATCAACATGGCTTTACACAGGACAAAACACACATAAAAACGGCCGCGATGTGCCGATCATTTATTCCCGTACGGTTTTACGGGATCTACATCTGATTTGCAAAGGAGATGAAGCAATTGGCTGATAAGTTAAAGATCATCCCCCTTGGGGGATTAAACGAAATCGGAAAGAACATGACCCTGCTGGAGTATGGAAAGGACATGATCGTGATTGACTGTGGCTTGGGCTTTCCGGAGGACGATATGTACGGAGTGGATCTGGTGATCCCCGATATCACATATCTGGTACAGAATAAGAATAAGTTGAAGGGCTATTTTATCACCCACGGACACGAGGATCACATCGGTGGTCTGCCCTATATCCTTCAGGCGGCGAATGCCCCTGTCCATGCAACTCCTCTGACTTTGGGACTTATCAATCTGAAACTGGAAGAGCATGAACAGATCCGCCACTGCAAACTCATGAGTCACCGTCCCGGTGATGTTGTAAAGGCCGGGTGTTTTACGGTGGAGTTCATCCATGTGAACCATTCCATTGCCGATGCGGTAGCCTTCTGCGTCGGAACCCCTGTAGGAAATGTGATTTTTACAGGAGATTTCAAGATTGACCCTACCAGTGAAGATGGCATGACGGATCTGGCGCGTCTGGGCGCATTGGGAAAAGAGGGGGTCTATGCCCTTCTGGCAGATTCCACCAATGTGGAACGTCCCGGATATACGCCCTCGGAGTCCGTGGTTGCGGAGAGTTTGGATCGACAGTTTAAGGGTTGTAAGAACCGTATTATCGTGACCACCTTCGCTTCCAATATGTACAGGATCCAAGCCGTATTGGCAACGGCTGCCCGATATGGCAGAAAGGTGGCGGTTACCGGAAGAAGCATGGAAAACATCCTGAAGGTAGCGACGGAATTGGGATATCTGGATATTCCCGAAGGCTTGCTGGTGGATATATCTCAAATTAAGTCTTTGCCAAAGGATAAGATCGTCATTGTTTCCACCGGTTCTCAGGGTGAAAATATGTCTGCATTGTATCGCATGGCATTTTCCAGTCATCGTCAGATCGAACTTCTGCCCGGTGATAAGGTGATCATTTCGGCTTCCGCTATCCCCGGTAACGAGAAAGCGGTTTCCCGGATCATTAACGAACTATACCGTAAGGCCGCCGATGTGGTCTACGACAAGCTGGAAGGGCTCCACGTTTCCGGCCATGCTTGTCAGGAGGAATTAAAGATCGTTCATGCACTGACAAAGCCTCGGTATTTTATCCCTGTTCACGGGGAACAGCGCCACTTGCAGAAGCACAGCAAGTTGGCACAGCTGATGGGTATGAGTCCCAAGAACATTATTATTGGGGATCTGGGAAAGGTCATTGAATGTACGGCTAAGACCTGCAAGATCGGCCCCACGGTTACTGCAGGCAAGATCTTAGTAGACGGTACCGGCGTTGGGGATGTGGGAAGTGTGGTTCTGCGAGATCGGAAGCACCTTGCAATGGATGGCATGATCGTAGTATGTGTCAACCTGTCTGCAGAAGATGGATCTGTTCTTTCCGGTCCGGACATTATTTCCCGTGGTTTTGTACAGGTGAAGGAGAACGAGGAACTGATGGAGGCCATGCGAATGGTGGCTGCCCATGCCTTGGAGATCTGCCAAGAACGGGGGATTTCCGATTGGGCCAGCATCAAGTCTACCATCAAGAATGAACTGGGCCAGTTTATTTATCGGAATACCAAGAAGAATCCCATGATCCTCCCTGTGATCATGGAGATCTGATCTGTCATAATGGAGTATCCTTTGGAACTACTCTGAGGTCATGCACGAAGGCACCCTTGTTCTGTTGGGAACGGGGTGCCTTTTTTCTTTGTACCCACGATGAGGTATGTTTGCAGAGCGCGGAAAAGAACTCCGGGCAAAAGCTTGCACAGAGTTCTCGGGAAGAATTATTGGAGATATCGACTGCGGAGGGTTTGCACCATTTCTGTGTAGGTATCTCTGCACAGTGCTTCTTGTCCCTGCTCCAGAGCGCTGAGGCAGGGGGTAAGCCATCGGGATCGTATTTCGGCGTAGCAACTGTCGGGGGAATCGCAATGCTCTATGAGAGTTACAAGGGTGGGAGCGATCTCGTAGTACTCCCGGATCAGGGGTTCTCCGCCGTTTTCACGGAACCAGCCGTCACGGAAAGCACGGAGCGTGGTCAGTTCCCGGCAGTCATCGGGTTTCCCTTCGTGGGCGCAAACTGCAGTGGTGATGAAACACAACCGCTTTTTGCGGAAACCTCCGGCAATGTTCTCGTAATTGCCGGGATACCATACCTCCTTGGGATATCGTTTCATCCAAGCAGCGTGGAGGGTGGAATTGAAATCTTCTGCCATCCGTAAAGCGAGTTTTCCGGTTAAAGGGGTCAGGAACAGTGCCAGCACGAGTTTGATCTCAAAGAGAAGATTGGCGCGACCGCGTTTGGTGTGGTATTCCTTCAGTGATTGCAGATTCTCTTCCAGTGTATCCAGAAACCGATCGCAGAGGAGTTCGACAGCTTCCTTTGGTCCCATAGGAGCAGAGAAAACCAAGGTGTCGATCCGCTTTAACAAGGAACTATGGGCGGCTTCATAGGCTTCGAACTCGGGAACATAGTCTTTTCGGTTAATATGCTTGTATAAAGAATCATGGGCATGAAGAACCTGCGGCAGCTGGGAGGATAGTTCTAAAAGATCGTCCATATGAAAATCCTTTTGAGCGCGAAGGAGATCCATATGAGATCTTTTTCCGCAATACAGGCAGGAGAAACTCTCCAGTTCCTCGGGGACCTCGATCTCCTTGCCGCAGTAAGGGCAGTTTCCGATGATTTTTTCTGACATGGGACAATACTCCTTCCGATAGGGGGTGTAAAAGTGGTACAAGAAGTGGGGATGTTCCGAAAAAAGAGCCGTCTCAACGGGGTGTTAAGGTAACACCGTAGGTAGACGGCTCCGATAAATCAGTATTGACGATGGCGGGCACGCCAAATCAGCCAGACTACAATACCTACGAGGGCAATGACACCGGCAGCGCTAAAAGAAACGATGAGCCAACGACTCAATGTGCCGTCCTTTTCCAACCGTTCTTGTCCGATATAATAGTTGGGAGCACCTTGTATCGTGGTTGCTTGTGTTACGACTTCCTCACCGTTCAGGCCTGCATTTTCCAGAACGTAGTCACAAAGAACTCCGTTTAGTTTGCCGAGAATGTCATCACCGCCGGAAACAGTTTTTACGGAAGCAACCAACAGGAAATTCTGCGCTGCAGAAACTTCGGCGACGGCAGTTACATAACCATCATCCTCTGCACGGATCTGGACGATGGGATAGGAAACGGAGCCGTTGGCAAAGGCTTCGGCCTTTTGTACCATGCTATAGTTAGACATCAACCCGGTGAAAAGTTCCGGCTGAGCGGAGATTTTCCGGATGCAGTTCATAAGGAACTGCATACTGAGCGCCTTTCCGTTCCAATATTCGGCAGGAAGGGTTTTGGGATCCAGCATCCCGTATCGCTGATTGATCAGTTCCAAATACTGAGCCGTGGTTCCGATCTGGGCTTGCATCTTTTCGGATATGCCATCTTCGGAGAGAATGATGCTGTGATAACGGCAATCTTCTAAAGTCATGTTGGCAATGGTAAATTCCGGTTCCTCCGGTGTTTTGGGCTCAAATGTGCCACGGATTTCTTCTTCGTAGAAGTACATATGGGTAGGGAGGAAGCGAAGCTTGCCGATGGGGAGGAACATATCTTGATTGAAAGCGTAGCTTTCGCCACTGACGGGGTTATAATAACTCATGGAGAAATTAGATGCGTCCAGACCCTGATGGATCATGAATTCGCGGATTTTACTTTCTAACGTGGTTTCGGGAGCGGCGGAAAAGAACTGTACGGTTATGAGAATACAAAACAGGAAACAAAGAATGCGGGATAAACGTTTCTGCATAGAAAAACCTCCTGAGGTATGTGGCTTGCAAGATTGTGCGAGTATGGCTTGCTCGAAAGATGAAAATAATATAGCATTTCCATTATAGCATTATATTGCTGAAAAAGAAAGCCCTAAAATGAAAAAAGACAGGAAAGTCTTTGCATTTCAGCAGACAAAAAACTTGACTGTCTGAGTCTTTCTTTATATAATATACCATATTTCCTGTTGCAGGATAAAGAGAGTCCTTAATAAAGGAGGCTGAAAATGAGACAGTATTGCGAATTTTGTGGCAGTGTTTTATATAATGGACAATGTACCAATCGGACATGCGCTGTTAATGCAAGAAACCAAGAGGAGATGAACGGTGAGCCCAAACTGAAAAAACCGATCTCCCTGCAGGAACGCCGAATGCAAATGTTCGGAACAGGATACCGGAGGATCGCTGTTGCAGACGAATCCATGGGCGAAAATTCTGTTACGAAAAAAGATCCTATTTACGAACAGCAGACATCGGCGAAGGTTGAACATTCAGAAAAAGAGACAACCCGGCAAGAGAGCGCTGGCAAAACGCAGGGAATGTCTTCCGCAACCACTTCTGTGAGGGAAGAAACAGAATCCAAGCAGGACTATAAACGCCAATTCTATGATCAGGATGCGCAAGAAGAGGAACGGGTGGAGGAAACGCGAAGGGATCCCGATCAAATGCGCATGGATACTGCAAAGCAGTTTTCCTACTTTCTCAGCGATTACTACAGGGAACCGGGAAAGGTCGTTTCCGCGGCGGCAAGGAAACGGGATGCGGCTAAGGGATTGTTACTTATCATCGTGTCGGTGTGCCTTTCTTCTGTGGGGACGCTGCTCTTTGGAGTTACATATCTGGAAAATTTCTTTTCCCGTTGGGTCGTGAGCGGATTTGTAATGCCGATTTTTGCGTACGGGTTTAGCTTGCTGTACGGAAAACTCTATGTTTCCCTTGATAGCGTTAAGGCGATCCGGGGACAGTCGATCAATTACAGACCTGTATCCTTCCGTGAACTGTTTACAGTGGTCACTGTAGCATCGGCGTTTCCCAATCTGATACTGCTTCTGTCTTGTGTGATCTCTCCTATGGATAAGAGTCTGGAGACATTCCAATTCTTTGCTTTGTTGTTGACGCTTGCATGGATCCTGTGTCTGGTGCTTACCCTCTTTTCGGTTTATGGAGGGGGATTGTCTTTAGGCAGTCTGCTTTTGACGGTTTGCTTCGGATTCTTTGCCTTTGTGATCATGCGAACGGTTTGGGTATGGTATCTCACGGGAGAATTTACCTTTGCCCTCTATATTCCCCTCAGCGTGTTCCTTACGGGTCATTAACGGTATAGAATTGAACCGAGGGAACTCAATTGCCGACGGCTTTTCGGTATGGATCTGCAGAAGGAGAACGCAGACCGTTTTCGGCGAGTGAGCCAATGATAAAGTATTAGAAAGGAAGTTTTTTGAGAAGACTTCCTTTCTTTTTTCAGGAAAACCCTATGAGAAAAAAAGATTGACAGAACAGACCTTTCAGTCTATAATTGTATTTGTCAAAATAGAATTTTTTTGGAGGTTCCTATGTTAAAAAACACCGAAAAAACCATGGAAAAAATCGTTGCTCTCTGTAAGGGCAGAGGCTTCGTCTTTGCAGGCTCCGAGATCTACGGCGGTCTTGCCAACACTTGGGACTACGGCCCTCTGGGTGTAGAACTGAAGAACAATATTAAAAAGGCATGGTGGAAGAAGTTTGTACAGGAAAATCCCTACAACGTAGGCTTGGACTCTGCCATTCTCATGAATCCCCAGACTTGGGTTGCTTCCGGCCACCTTGGCGGTTTCTCCGACCCTCTGATGGATTGCCGCGAGTGTAAGGAGCGTTTCCGCGCAGACCAGCTCATCGAGAATTACTGCGCCGAGACCGGCACCACCCTTCCGAAGCCCATCGATGCTTTCACCAACGAGGAACTGAAGGCTTTCATCGACGAGCATGAGATCGCCTGCCCCACCTGTGGCAAGCGGAATTTCACCGATATCCGTCAGTTTAACCTGATGTTCAAGACTTTCCAAGGTGTTACTGAAGATGCAAAGAACACGGTCTATCTCCGTCCCGAAACTGCACAGGGTATTTTTGTCAACTTTGCCAACGTACAGCGTACCACCCGTCGGAAGCTGCCCTTCGGCATCGGCCAGATCGGTAAGTCCTTCCGTAACGAGATCACTCCCGGTAACTTCATTTTCCGTGTTCGTGAGTTTGAGCAGATGGAACTGGAGTTCTTCTGCCAGCCCGGCACCGATCTGGAATGGTTCGCTTACTGGAGAGGCTTCTGCCGGCAGTGGCTCCTGAGCCTCGGTATGAAGGAAGAAAATCTGCGGCTCCGTGACCATGATCCCGATGAACTGTGCTTCTACTCCAAGGCAACTACGGACTTCGAGTTCCTCTTCCCCTTCGGCTGGGGCGAACTGTGGGGCGTTGCAGACCGTACGGATTACGACCTGTCCCAGCACCAGAATACCTCTAATAAGGACTTGACCTACTACGATCAGGAAAAGAACGAGCATTATATCCCCTATGTCATCGAGCCTTCTCTGGGTGTAGAGCGTTCCTTCCTTGCCTTCTTGGTAGATGCCTATGACGAGGAAGTTGTAGGTCAGGATAAGAAGGGTAACGACGATGTTCGTACCGTCCTCCGCTTCCACCCTGCACTGGCTCCCTTTAAGGCAGCAGTTCTCCCCCTGTCTAAGAAGCTGAGCCCCGCTGCAGAAGAGATCTACCGTGACCTCCAGAAGGAATTTATGGTAGACTTCGACGATGCAGGTTCCATCGGCAAGCGTTACCGTCGCGAAGACGAGATCGGTACGCCTTTCTGCATTACCGTTGACTTTGCTACCGTTGGTGACGAGAACACTCCTGCAGACAACTGTGTCACCGTTCGCGAACGCGACACCATGGAGCAGGTCCGTATTCCCATTGCAGAACTGAAGTCTTATCTCCGAGAGAAACTCAGCTTCTGAGTTTAACTTGATCCTATGGTGAGAAAATTTTGGGAACGACTCAGGGGCTTGACGGGAACCACGGGGAAGAAAAGCTTTGTTCTTACGACTGTGAGCTTTTTCCTGACCTCTGTGGCACTGACGCTTCTGCTTCTGTGGCTGGGAACCCTGACCTTTAGTTTTCGGAGATGGCTGGTTTATTTCCGCAATCCTGTTGTGATGTTCCTCAACTACCTTCCGGTTGGGGCGGTGATGCTGATCCTGTATTTGCTCTGCAACAGGATGTGGCTCGCCTTCCTCGGAACGAGTATCTTAGGCTACCTTTTGGTATTTACCAACCATTTCAAGGTAAAATTCCGTGGAGAGCCCTTCGTAGCCATGGATCTGATGACTCTGGCAGAGGGTGCCAATGCAGGCGGAGAATTCTCGATTGTTCTGCCTACGGCCTTCTGGACGGGTGTGGTTTGTATCCTGTGTGGGATCATCTTCCTTGTCTTTGTGGCGAAGTGGCGGATCCCCGGAAAGGCTTGGTTTACCAGACCACTCCTGATCCTTTTGACGCTGGCCTTTGCACAGTTTATGTGGGATCCCTACTACAACGATGAGGAACTGTATATTTCCTACCACATGGATGATCTCTATTATTTCGACGATTGGAAAATGCCGGAACGAGCCTCCAAACGGGGCGTGATCTATTCCTTTGTCTATTCTGTTTCGGATACGATCGTACAGGAACCGGCTAATTATGATCCTAAAATGGTAGAGGATATTTTGTCGGAATATGATACTGAGCCTATCCCCGAGGATTGTCGGATCAATGTCCAGATCCATATGCTGGAAACCTATGCCGATCTGTCTAAACTGGGATTCTCTTTCCGTAAGGATCCTTACGAGAGTTGGCATAAACTGGAGGAAGAAAGCTATCATGGAACACTGGTAACAGACGTTTTGGGTGGCGGAACGATTAATACAGAACGTTCCGTAATGACAGGCTTTACTTTTGCCCATCCCAGCTATAGTGTTCCCACGAATTCCTTTATTCGCTATTTCAACGAAAGCGGCTATTTCACCCAGTTTACACATCCGGGTAACAGCTGGTTCTACAACCGAGAGGCAATCAATGGACGATTGGGCTTCGCCAGCACCCTCTTTGAGGAAAACTATTTTAACCAATTCCCCGGTGTGTTCCACGGTAAGGATGAGGATCTGTTCCCGATTCTGCGGAACTTGTATTTGGAGAACACCTCCAAAGGGGAGCCTTATTTCGCATTTCATCTGACCTACCAGAACCACAGCCCTTATGACTCCGAGGTTCTTTTGGGAGATGAGTACATCTCCGATGAAAGACTGGATGTCCCTTCCTACAATGCCCTGAACAATTATCTGTTCGGCATAGAGGCTACAGGCAATGCCATAGCCGCCTATGTGGACCGGTTCCGTGAGGATGAGGAGCCTGTGATCATGGTTTTCTTCGGAGATCATAAGGCGACCTTGGGAGAGAATAACAGTATCTATGAAGCACTGGGCGTGAATATCAGTACCGGTACTTCCGAGGGGTGTTATAATCTCTATACCACGCCTTACCTGATCTGGGCCAATGATGCGGCAAAGGAGTTCCTTGGAAAGGATGTCAAGGGGGAAGGTCCGGTGATCTCTTCCTGCTATCTGATGAACGAACTCTTTGATATCTGTGATTGGAAAGGAAATGCATGGCTTCAATATCAGGATGGGATCCAAGAAACCATCCCTGTGATTCACCGAAGAATGACCTTGTGGGTAGATGGAAACCTTACCAAAGATTTCCCCGACGAAATCAACAGTATTCGCTTACAGAGAAATCGCGTGGAATTTTATTGGCGCTATAATCTAAAGTAAATTTAATGTTAGGAAAGGAATAAACCTATGGAAAAATTAACCGGAAAGCAGCTTGCTATCATGGCAAGCAAGGCAAGACTTCTGGGGCTGGATGCAGTTCATACTGCCGCATCCGGTCATATTGGTGGCAGCTTGTCTATTATTGATGCTCTGACCACCCTGTATTTTAATGTTATGAATGTGGATCCTGCAGATCCTCAGAATCCCGATCGGGATCGTTTTGTGCTGTCTAAGGGTCACACTACCCCTGCACTGTATCCCGTTCTCGCGCTCCGCGGTTATTTCCCCCAAGAAGATCTGAAACTTTTCCGCTCCATTAAGGGCCACTATTCCGGCCATGCGGAAATGCGCCATGTAAAGGGCGTGGATATGTCTACCGGCTCTCTGGGTCAGGGACTGTCTGCCGCTGTTGGCATGGCTCTTGCAGGCAAGGTAGGCAAGAAGGACTACCGTGTTTATGCCGCTATGGGCGACGGTGAGATCGCAGAAGGCCAGATCTGGGAAGCTGCTATGTCTGCTGCCAAGTATGGTCTGGACAACCTCTGTGCCATGGTAGACGTGAACGGTCTGCAGATCGACGGTGCTACCAAGGACGTTATGCCCTCTGAGCCTCTGGATGAGAAGTTCCGTGCATTCAATTGGCACGTGATCGTCGTAGACGGTCATGATTACGACGCTCTGGTTGCCGCTTTTGAGGAAGCTAAGACCGTTAAGGGCAAGCCCACCATGCTGATCCTCAAGACTACCAAGGGCAAGGGTGTTTCCTTCATGGAGAATAATTATGGTTGGCACGGCAAGGCTCCCAACGATGAACAGTACGAGCAGGCCAAGGCAGAAGTAGAAGCCTATTTGGCAGAACTGGAGGGAAAGTAATATGGCAGGAAAGATCGCAACTCGCGCCGCTTACGGCGAAGCTTTAGTAGAACTGGCAGAAAAGTATCCTGAACTGGTAGTATTTGATGCAGACCTTGCCAATGCAACTATGACCAAGGGTTTTGCAACCAAGTATCCCGAACGTTTCTTTGATATGGGCATTGCTGAGTGTAATATGACCGGTGTTGCTGCCGGTATGGCTACCTGCGGCTATAAGCCCTTCACCAATACCTTCGCAATTTTTGCTTCCGGCAGAGCATGGGAACAGGTACGTAACTCTGTTGCATACCCCTGCCTGAATGTTAAGGTCGTTGGTTCCCACGGCGGTCTGTCCGTTGGCGAAGACGGCGCTACCCATCAGGGCAACGAGGATTTTGCGCTGATGCGCGCTATCCCCAACATGAAGGTCGTTTGCCCCTGTGACGGTCACGAAATGAAGCTGGCTGTTGAGGCTCTCCTGAACTACGACGGCCCTGCATATCTCCGTCTGGGTCGTGCTGCAGTGGAAACTGTGACCGACGAGATCGAAGGCTATAAGTTCGAACTGGACAAGGCCGCAACCCTGGCTGAGGGCAAGGATGTTACCGTGATTGCTACAGGTATGTGCGTACAGCTTGCACTAAAGGCAAGAGCCATGATGGAAGCCGAAGGCGTTTCCGTCCGTGTAATCGATATGCACACCATCAAGCCTCTGGACGGCGAGGCCGTGAAGAAGGCCGCACTGGAAACCGGATGCATCGTTACCAGCGAAGAACACAACATCATTGGTGGTCTGGGTGGCGCAGTGGCAGAGTATCTGTCCGAGAATTGCCCCACGCCTCTGGTACGCCACGGTGTCAATGACGAGTTTGGCAGAAGCGGCACCGCTGCTGCTGTTTTAGAGCACTACGGCATCACCGCAGAGGTTCTCTGCGAAAAGATCCGCGAGGCTCTGGCAAAGAAGAAGTAATCGGAAAATCATAGGGCGGCAGAAATGCCGCCCTTAAAAAGCCTGTTTGACATATGTTTGGTATTGATTTAAATGTTATTTTAGGAAATTTCTTTAGTCTGGTTGCCATGGGGGCGGATACGTTTGCCTCCTCCCGGAAAACGCCCAAAGGCGTATTGCTTGTGCAGTGCCTGAGTCAGTTGGCCATGGGACTAAGTGTCCTTGTTCTGAAGGGCTATAGCGCGGTGGTGCAGAATGGGATCAGCATTTTGCGCAATTTGAGAGCCGCTACCAATAAGGGCGGAAAATGGCTGGAATGGGTATTTCTGGCATTGGCAGTGACTTTGGGGTTGTATTTTAACAATCTGGGAGTGATAGGATTGCTTCCCGTGGTGGCGAATGTGGGATATTCTCTGACGATCTACTTTTTCAGCCATGATAAAATCAAGTTGAAAATTGCCTATTTGATCACCAATGTTTTGTTTGCTGTATTCAATGGAGTGATATTGAATTTTGTCGGAACTGCATCCAATATTTTTGTGGCTGTAGCAACAGGTATTTTTATATATAAAGATTGGAAGCAGAGAAAGCAGAACGACCGGAGCAGTTTTTGACAGAAAGGATCTCAATAGATGATTTATTTGGATAATGCCGCGACCACCAAGCCATGTGGTGCCTGTGTGGAGGCTATGACGGAAGCCCTGACCATCGGTTGGGCAAATCCCAGCGCACTGTATCATTTCGGTGTAGATGCAGCGCGTTTGCTGCGGAAATGCCGGGCAGATGTGGCGCAGGCTTTGGGCGCGGAGACGGATCGAGTCTTTTTCACAGCCGGTGGAACGGAAGCGGATAACTGGGCCATCTTCGGTGCCGCGGAACGCTTAGGGAAGCGGGGAAAGCATATGGTAACCACTGCGGTGGAACACTCTGCTGTCCGACATCCTATGAAGAAATTAGAAGAACAGGGATTTGAGGTCACCTATCTACAACCTGATGCCCAAGGCCGAATCACGGTAGAAGACTTGCAAAAGGCTCTGCGGAAGGATACCGTTTTGGTCAGCATCATGATGGTCAACAACGAATCCGGCGCGGTTATGCCCATTGAGCGAATGGCAAAGCTGACTCACCGCCTTTGCCCCAATGCGTTGTTCCATACGGATGCGGTACAGGGCTTTTTTAAGGTTCCTTTTCGCGCTCAGACCTTAGGCGCGGATATGATCTCTGTGTCAGCCCATAAGATCCACGGTTGTAAGGGTGCAGGCGCATTGTATCTCCGTCCCGGTCTGAAGCTGCCTCCCCTGCTTTTAGGTGGGGGGCAGGAAGGTGGCCTGCGGAGCGGTACAGAGGGCTTGCCGCAGATTGCCGGCTTTGCTGCTGCCTGTCGAGAAAATCTGCCTCACCGTATGGAACAGATCTCCCATCAGAATGGGCTGAAAACCCAATTGCAGGAGGCTCTTTCTAAAATGGAAGGCGTTTATCTCTTGGGCGCCCAAGAGGCTCCACATATTGTAAACGTAGCCGTTCCCGGTCTTCGATCTCAGGGTTTGCTGAACAAACTACAAGATCACGGCATCTGCGTTTCTGCAGGGTCTGCTTGCAGCAAAGGACACCGCAGTCATGTGCTGGAAGCAATGAATGTTGCACCGGAACTCATTGACGGCTCCATCCGCATTTCCTTATGCCACGAGACAACTTCCGAAGAAATAGAGACGCTGATCCGTCTGTTCCCCACGATCATTGGAGAACTGACAGGGGAGCGGTAATGGAGGAAAATATGATGGAAAAGAAACAACGCAGTTGCAATTTAGATGTGATTCGGATCTTTGCTTTTCTCACCGTTGTAGGTGTCCACTTCTTCCGTGAAACCGGGCTATACAGTCAGGTAGTGGTATGGGATGTGGGGGTCGTATCTGTTTTCATACGGAATTTCTGTATGATCTGCGTGCCTCTGTTTATGATCCTGTCCGGTTATCTGCTCATAGACAGAACGCCTTGCAAAGCCTATTATCTCAAGATCTTCCAGACTATAGGGATTTATGTGCTGGCAAGCTTAGCCTGCACTGTTTATCATACCATGTTCAAAAGCGAGCCGTCCTCGCTCAAGAATTGCTTGGTGGGGATCCTCTCCTTTAAGACAGCTCCCTACAGCTGGTATGTGGAAATGTATCTGGGATTTTTCCTGTTTATTCCCTTCTTAAATCGGATGTATAACGGCAATTCCAAGAAAATGAAGGAACGGCTGATCTTGATCTTCCTGCTTCTTACGGCTTTGCCTACAGTTATGAATATTTGGAATCTGACAAGTCTGTCCTGGTGGCTGAATCCTGCTTCCTCTGAGGAATATACGCTTTTGGTTCCGGATGCATGGGCAGTGCTGTATCCCATAACATACTACTTCATCGGAGCCTATCTCAGAGAATATCCTCTGAAGTTGCGGATCCGACATGGTGTCCTGCTCCTGTTTGGGGTAACGACGATTTTGTGCATTTTTACCGTCTATCGAGCCCACAACGCTATTTTCATCAGTGGTATATGGGCGGCATACCAATCTGTTGCCATTACCGTTATGTCTGTATTGACCTTCCATTGCATCAACCGTTTGAATCTGACCGGAGTAGGGAAGAGGGGAAGAACGGTACTAAAGCACCTATCTGTCTGGACGCTGGGTGCATATCTGGTTTCTTACATATTCGACGATACCTTCTACACCTATGTCAATGCAAGAAAGTCTTACCCGCCCCATCGGATCATATATTACCCCCTTGTGGTTGCGGCGGTGGCTGTGTGTTCTCTCCTTCTGTCCGGCATTCTGAACCTGATTTACAGATGGATCGAAAAAACAGTGACCAAAGTTCTTGCAGGTCGGAATAAGAAAGAAAAAACCATTGCACTTTCAGAAAAAGTGTGATAGGATATAGCACAGATCGCAGTGATCGGAATGGGAATATCCCAACGGTACCAAGCCGCCGTAGACGGACAGAAACACCCCTGTGTGCCATTGAGCAATCGAGAAGGTCGCAGATTCGGGGTCCGGAGTCGGAAGACGAGCTGTGATCGGAACGAGGACACTCTTGGGGACGGTTCGTCGTTTGGCTACAGATAAATTAGGTTGTCCATGATATGGGTTTATGGCATCCTTTGATCGAAAATTCTGTCCCCCTGTTTCAGGGGGACATTTTTACTATGCATTTACGGAGGCTTGTTTCCATGACAAAACGAGATCCTTTTTCTCAATATCATCCCTTAGTGTGTTTCCTGTACTTTGTGATCGTGATTGCTATGGGAGCCATGGTCCGACATCCGGCTTATGTGGGAGCGGCCTGTCTTATGGCCGGGGGATATTACTTCCTCCTGCGGGGCAGAGCGGTGTTTGCCCTGCTACTGCGACTTTTGCCTCTGTTGCTGCTGGTGACGCTACTGAACCCGTTGTTCAATTCCCGTGGTGAGACGATTTTGATTTCTGTATTTGGCAGACCTTTTACATTGGAGGCCTTATGCTACGGAGGGGTAACGGCAGGGATCTTTGCGCTGACCTTTCTATGGTTCGGCTGTTATAATGTAGTTCTGACAGGGGACAAATTTACGGCTCTGTTTGGGAATCTGATTCCATCTCTGTCTTTGCTCTTGGTTATGGTTTTGCGGATGATTGGAGAGCAGACCCGAAAATTGCGTCAAATTCTCAATGCCCGTAGTGGAATTGGTAAGGGGATCACGGAGCAAAATACCCGTAAAGAAACGCTCCGACATGGTATGATCGCCCTTTCGGCGTTGACGGATCGGGCCTTAGAAGGGAGTGTTGTTACGGGAGACTCTATGAAAGCCCGTGGCTACGGAAGCGGAAAGCGAACCTCCTTTGCCAAAAGGGCAATGGGGTGGGGCGATGTGATCCTGCTTGTGAGCATTGTAGGGTTAGGCACTGCAGTTTTGCTGTTGGGAAATTACTGGGCGGAATTTGATAGGGCGATCTATGTGGCGCCCCTTGGATGGGGCTTTGTTTTATACTGCGGCTTGTTGTTTCTGCCGATTTTATTACACATAAAGGAGGTGATCCTGTGGCACAGATTACGATTCGAGATCTGAGTTTTTCCTATCCCGGAGACGGTAAGGCCGGTCTGAACCATATTAACCTGTCTATAGAACAGGGAGAATATGTTGTGATTTGCGGACAGAGCGGAAGCGGAAAAACCACGCTCCTTAAACATCTGAAAACTGTCCTGACTCCCTATGGAAACCGTACCGGAATCATTGAGATTAACGGGCGAAATCTGGAAACACTGGATAACAGAGAGCAGGCAGCCATGATCGGATTTGTGATGCAGGACCCTGACGATCAGATCGTAACGGATAAGGTGTGGCACGAATTGGCTTTCGGTTTGGAGAGTCTGGGTGTGGAGCAGAAGACCATGCGTTTGCGAGTGGGAGAAATGGCATCTTATTTTGGGATCCAAGGCTGGTTCCACAGAAATGTAGCAGAACTGTCCGGTGGACAGAAACAGTTACTCAATTTGGCATCTATTATGGCTATGCAACCGGAGATCCTGATTCTGGACGAGCCAACCAGTCAACTGGATCCCATTGCGGCATCTGATTTCTTAAATACCGTAAAGAAGATCAACCGGGAATTGGGAACGACCATTCTCATTACAGAGCACCGGATGGAAGATGTTTACCCTTCGGCAGACCGAGTGGTGGTGATGGAAGAGGGGCGGATCTTTGCACAGGGAACGCCGAGAGAGGTAGGCCGCATCCTCTATAGCCAAGGGAAAGAATTATTTTCCGCGTTGCCGGCTCCTGCACGGATATTTTATGATTGTTCCGGGAGTGGAGAATGCCCCATGACCGTTCGAGAGGGTAGAACATGGCTCACGGAAACTTTCTCACAAAAGGATCTTCCCTATGTGGAACTGCCGCCCCGAAAAGCCTCTCTGCCTAAGATCTCGGCGGTACGTTTGAAAAATCTTTGGTTCCGCTATGAAAAAGACGGTTTGGATGTTCTGCGGGATGTTTGCATGGAAATTCCGCAGGGGAGTATCTATGGGATAGTAGGGGGGAACGGAACGGGAAAGTCTACCTTGCTCCGCACCCTTTGCGGAATCTGTAAGGCCTACAAGGGGAACATAGAAATCTTTGGTAAAGCCCTGAAAAAATACAGTGCGAAGGAACTGTTCCGTGGCTGTATCACCCTTTTGCCCCAAGATCCGAAAAGCCTCTTTGCCAAAAAGACCGTGGCACAGGAATTGGCGGAAATGGATGCCACCCAAGATGAACAACAGGCTATGGCAAAACTCTGTCGGATCGAGAACCTCTTGGAGCGCCACCCCTACGACCTGTCCGGTGGAGAGCAGCAGCGGGTGGCTCTTGCCAAGGTTCTCTTGACGAAACCGCGGCTACTCCTTTTGGACGAGCCGACGAAGGGATTGGATGGCGGCTTTAAGAAGATTTTTGCAGATATTTTAAAGCAACTTTGTAAGGACGGCATGACGATCCTGATGGTTTCCCATGATATTGAGTTCTGCGGAGAATATGCAGATTTGGTCAGTATGTTCTTTGACGGACAGATCCTGACCACTGCTGAACCGAGGCAGTTTTTTGGCAGGAACAGCTTCTATACCACTGCGGCCAACCGCATGAGCCGTTGCTGCTTCCGTAACGCCGTGACGGTGGCGGATGTGGTGGAACTCTATGAGAAAAATCGAAGGGAGTTGGGGCTGTGAACAGCAGAGTAAAATCTACGATTTGCACAATTCTGTGTCTGTGCGTTCTGATTCCCGGCACCCTGCTTTTGGGGAGTCGATTGCCCGGTAGGTGGTATTATCTTACCTCGACGCTCATGGTCATAGAGGCAATGATTCCGTTCTTCTTCTCCTTTGAAGTTCGTCGCCCACAGGCAAGGGAATTGGTAACGGTAGGGGTCCTTGCTGCTTTGGCGGCGGTATCTCGCGGTGCTTTTGCCTTCCTTCCCCATTTTAAGCCCATTGTAGCCATTGTTATGATTGCAGGTGTGGCCTATGGAGGACAGGTGGGATTTTTGACAGGTGCCCTTTCTGCATTTGCCAGTAATTTTTTCTTTGGACAAGGGCCTTTTACCCAAGTCGGAGGCCAAGCGGTCTTAGGAAGACAACTCTAGGTTGCAACTCCTTGGCTCACAGAACGACATGGGTACGAATCGGGCTTTTGCCCCTTTG
>JAZSAO010000218.1:0-2352 GCA_045601945.1 Faecousia sp.
CAGAAGCATCACGATCACCAGAAAGCAAGAAATCCACTTTTTTACCATTGCTATTCCCTTCCTTTGTTTGGTTTTTGACCCTTCCCCACAGGTCTCAGAGGGGTAAAGCACGTCGGGATAACAGTTCTGACAGAAAGCCCATATTATGTGTCTCCACAATAGGCATAAGACCACATCCCGATTTTACGCCCATGTATGAGTATAATTTATCCTCCTTAAATTGTCAATGATTTCTTAAGATTTTGTAGACAATTCATCTAATTTATCCATAAGAAACATTCGTTCTTTGTTAATATTGACTATATTTGAAAACACATTTGTGACGCATCCATTCAAAAGGCACCCAAAGCAGATACCAAACTGCTTTGGGTGCCCTCATTTATTCTCCTATCACTGTTCCAGCCATCTGTAGAGGACGGCGGCACATTGGGCTCTGGTAGCAGAGCCTTGGGGCTTTAAATAGAAATTACCGTCGGTTAGGACACCGTTTACAAGACCTTGGGATACTGCCCATGCCAAAGCGGTGCGGGCATAGGTGCTGACGGTGCTTGCGTCAGGGAACCCATTGAGAATCTCATCTGTACCGGGATCACGGGCCCCTTCTCCTGCCACATAGCGGTAGAGGATGGTCGCAAGCTGTTCCCGGGTAATGGGGCTCATAGGTGCAAAGCGGCCATTGCCTACACCGCTCACAACACTATTTTCACTTGCCCATGCCACAGCTTCCGTATACCACTGTTCCGCCTCTACGTCTGTAAAGTTTGCAGAGCCTGCCCGGGGACTTCCTGCATTTCGCCACAGAACCGTTACCAGCATGGCTCTGGTCATGGTTTTATCCGGAGCAAAGAGGGTGTCGCTGACCCCTTGGAACAGGCCATGTTCCAAGGCAAAATCAATTCCCTCATGGGCCCAGTTGCCATAGGGTGGAATATCCTCAAACCGGAGGGAGGGGCAATGGGACGCATGGGTCCCCAATGCAGGAATGGTCACCGTCATAGTGAGATCACAGCCACTGCAGGTATAGACCTTTTCTCCCTTGGCGGTTTCCGTAGGTTCAAGGGTCACAATGCCTTGGTCCCAGTTATGACTCGCCGCAGTTTCTTCTCCACGATAGCTATGACCACACCGGTTGCAGGTAAAAAGACTATATCCTCCTTGTGTACAAGTAGGAGAAATGACTGTTTTTCCGTAGCTGTGGCCTTTGGGAGAGATTTTTTCCTCGTAAGAATCTCCACAGAGGGAGCAGGTGTACAGACGGATCCCCGCCTCTGTACAGGAAGGCTCCTCTTTGGTGCGGAAGGTATATTTATGGGTACAGCCTACAGTGGGCTTTTCCTTATACCAGTAGTTCATATCCACATTCCCCGTAATTCCGGGAACGGAGCCTTTGTCTGTATACTGCCACATGGAATAGGGTCTATTAAAATTCAGCTGGCTACTGTATCGAGCCACCCAACGATCCCATTTATCATATTGGGGAGAAGTCAGGTAGTTCGTCCACCAGTTGGTATTGGCATAGATGCCGGGGGTATATCCTGCGCTACGGATCATATCGCAGAACACCGTTGCGTTAGCTAAAATCTGTGCAGGGGTGCAGTTGTTGGCGATCTTATCGTCTTCCAGATCCAAGTATACAGGCATAGAAGGACTGTATCCCTCCAACAGCCGTATCACATGGCGCGCCTCACTGCGAGCCTCTTCTTCCGTAGTAGCATAGGAGTATATGTACACGCCGAAGGGGATCTTCAGACGAGTACAAGCTTCTACATTGGCCTTCCACTGTCGGTCGTCCTGAGTCGTAGTATCGCTCCCGTAGCCACAACGGAGTATGGCAAAATCAATGTGCCTTGCGGCGGTATCCCAATCTATGACTCCTTGATGATGACTGACGTCTATTCCATAGGCCGTAGGTATAGAATTTGCGGCATGAACCTGCCCAAAAACGGGCAGGAACATAGCCGCAATCAGAATCCAACAAATATATTTTTTCATAGCAAGCTTCCTTTTGCGATTATTTCGGAGTAGGAACGTCTTTAAAAAACACCTTGGTTTGTACAGCATTGCGTTGGATTTCTTGACGGAGCGCAGATAAATCCTGAAATTTTTTCTCCGGACGGAGAAATTTATACAACTCCAGAGAGAGTTCCTTGCCGTATAGGTCTCCCTCAAAATCCAAGATCCATGGCTCTATTGTAATATGACTCCCTCCCACAGTGGGGCGATTGCCGATATTTACCACTGCCAATCGGCATTGGTCTCCAAAATAGGCCTTGGCGGCATAAACACCTGCGCGGGGCAAAAGCCGTTTTTCCCCGGGATCTACATTGGCTGAGGGGATCCCCATAGTTCTGC
>JAZSAO010000219.1:0-6401 GCA_045601945.1 Faecousia sp.
TCCGGCAGCATAATATCCAAAATGGCAACACCGATATCAGGATGCTCCTTCAACCGCTCCAGAGCATCCATGCCGGTACCGGCTTCAATGACCTCATAGCCTGCTCTGCGTAAATTGATGACCACAAAGCTGCGGATGCTGACTTCATCCTCTAATATCATTACTTTTTTCATTCGGGCTCCTCCGATTTCTCTCTTTCTGTTTCCCTTCCCGTTCATCAGGAGAGATATGTTTCTATATTGGTTCCTATTATATCACACTTTGTAATAAATGTGTAGTCTCTTTGTTGGATTTATTTCAAAACAACCGATGATTCTCCCAAAATATGCCGAAGTTCCTGAAGCATATCTTCTCTGAGAGAGCAATTTGTCCCTCTTCTGATACCGGTATCGGTATAGTAAAGAACTGCTTGAATGCTTCCGGGGAACATATTCAAAATAGACCGTGTTTTTCGATCCTCCAAAGTTCCCTCCCCAGGCAGCTTGATATATAACTTCCGTGCCACAGGCTTAACCAGTTCATGGATGGCATAGATCTCATTGGCAATCATTTGCGGAGCCTTATCATCTCGCACAGAAAGACGCCCCTCTACTACAACAGGGGTATTCTCCTTCAACAAGTCCCCTCGTTTAGCAATGGTAGTGGAAAAGATCAACAGTTCCATAGCCCCCGTATCATCCTCCAATGTCACATAGGCCATAAGAGTATTGTTACGGGTAGTCTTTGTCTTGACTGTTTCCACGATTCCGGCAATGCGAACGACCTGTTCATCCCGATAGACACCGTCACCGTTTTCAAAGGATTGGAGGATCCGGAGCACAGGAACCGCTCCGGATCCCTGTAGTTGCTTACGGTATTCGTCCATGGGATGTCCGGAGAGATATAACCCAATGGTCTCCTTCTCCATCTGCATCAACTGATTCTTGGGCAGTTCCGCCATTTGCGGAATAAAAACGTCATTGCGGCTGTTGTCCTCAAAGAGATCGAACAACTGGATCTGTCCCTCTAAGTTATGCTTCCGCCCCTTGGCAATATCTTCCATGATCATCTCGAAGCCGTAGAGCATCTGGGCACGGTTTAAGCCCAAACCATCCATGGCGCCGCACTTGATCAGATTTTCTACGGCACGCTTGTTTAGATCGGAGTCATACATCCGCTCCAAAAAGCTGTCAAAGGTCGTAAAAGGTCCGTTTTTCTCACGTTCCGCCATCATCTGACGGATCAATCCTCTGCCGATATTCTTTACCGCGCCTAAGCCAAAACGGATACCGTCTGCCTCAACCGTAAAGGAGTCTGCAGAATGATTCACATCCGGATGTAAAAGCGCAATACCCATAGCCTTGCAGTCTGCAATATAACCTGCCGTTTTGGTAGTGTTATCCAGCACGGAACTGAGCAGAGCCGCCATATACTCCTTGGGATAATGGCACTTCAAATATGCAGTGTCATATGCCACTTTTGCATAGCATACGGCGTGGGCCTTATTAAAGGCGTAATTGGCAAAATCCAAGATTTCCTTATAAATTGCCTGTGCCGCAGCCTCAGACACACCGTTGGTAATGGCTCCGGCAATGCCCCGTTCCGAATCACCGTAGACAAAGGCATGGCGTTCTGCAACAATGACCGCTTCCTTCTTCTTGGATATGGCACGACGCATATTATCCGCCTGTCCCAAACTATAGCCGCCAAGCTTTCTAAAGATTTCGATCACTTGTTCTTGGTAGACGATACATCCGTATGTAACTGCCAAAATCGGCTCCAATTGGGGGCAAATATAGGTGATTTTATGGGGATTATGTTTGTTATCGATAAACTTTGGAATAGAGTCCATGGGGCCGGGACGGTACAGCGCCACAATAGCCGTCAGGTCTTCGATGGACTGGGGTTTCATATTAACACATACACCGGTAATGCCTGCGGATTCCAGCTGGAACACACCGGCGGTCTTACCCTCGGACAGCATCGCAAAGCTTTCCGGATCATCATCCCGTACCTTTTGCAGGTCAAAATTCGGCTCCTTCAGCCGAATGGTTCGCTCTGCTTCTTCGATAATGGTCAGGTTCCGCAAACCGAGGAAGTCCATTTTTAGCAACCCCAATTCTTCTATGGTTGTCATAGTGAACTGGGTCACGATGGTATCATCGTTTTTCGCCAAGGGTACATAGTCCGAAACGGGATTTTTGGTGATCACAACACCCGCTGCATGGGTAGAGGTATTTCTGGGCATGCCCTCAATGGCTCGTGCCGTATCTACAAGTTCCTTTACGCGAGGGTCGGAATCGTATTGTTCTTTTAATTGAGGAGAAACCTTCAGTGCCTCCTCCAAGGTCATATGGAGCGTGGTTGGGATCAGCTTCGCAACCGCATCCGTCTCTCCGTAAGTAAAGTTCAATGCTCTGCCTACATCGCGGATAGCGGCTCTTGCCGCAAGAGTACCAAAGGTAACGATCTGCGCCACGCGATCCTTGCCATACTTTCGTGTAACATATTCAATGACTTCTCCACGACGAGCCTGACAGAAGTCCATATCAATATCCGGCATACTGACGCGTTCCGGATTTAGAAAGCGCTCAAAGTACAGACTGTACTTCATAGGATCCAGATCCGTAATGCCCAGACAGTAGGATACCATAGCACCTGCCGCAGAACCACGGCCGGGGCCTACAGGGATCCCCTGACTCTTGGCATAGGCCACAAAGTCTGCAACGATCAGGAAATAATCTACATATCCCATCTTGCGAATCATAGACATTTCGTATTCCAACCGATCTGCGTACCCATCGGGATCTTCGGGATATCGCTTTCCATAGCCATCCCAACACAGTTCCGTGAACCATCCCCATGCATCATAGCCTTCGGGATACTGGAACTGGGGCAAGTGATAATTTCCAAAGGTAAATCCCACATTACATCTGTCTGCGATACGCTGGGTATTGGCAATGGCTTCCGGATTGTTAGGGAACAGAGATGCCATCTCTTCCTCTGATTTAATGTAGAATTCTTGCGTCTCAAACCGCATCCGATCCGGATCATCTACAGTCTTTCCCATCTGGATGCACATAAGGACATCCTGCATTTTGCTGTCTCCCCGGGTCACATAGTGGGCATCGTTGGTAGCAACCAAGGGCAGTCCTGTTTCCTGCGCCAAGCGGAGGATCTCCCGATTTACCACTTTCTGCTCCGGAATCCCGTGATCCTGAAGTTCTAAATAATAATGGTCAGGTCCAAAAATCTCCGCCATTTCCAGAGCATGGGCCTTTGCCCCCTGAAAATCCCCCTGACGGAGCCGTCTGGGGATCTCCCCTGCCAAGCAGGCAGACAGGGCGATCAGGCCTTCGGAATGTTTCCGAAGCAGAGTCAGATCCACACGGGGTTTGCGATAAAAACCATCCAAGAACCCCTTGGATACCATATAGCTTAAATTTTTATATCCTGTTTCATTTTCGCACAGAAGAACCAGATGACGTGCCTCATCATCTGCGCCATACTGCCGATCTTCCATAGAACGGGGTGCTACATAGACCTCACAACCGATAATCGGTTTGATCCCTGCAGCCTTACAGGCACGATAGAAATCAATGACACCATACATGACTCCGTGGTCCGTAATGGCAAGAGCCCTTTGGCCTAATTCCGCAGCCCGCTTTGCCACCTTGCCAATACGGCAAGCCCCGTCTAACAAACTAAATTCTGTATGAACATGGAGATGTACAAATGCCATAGCAATTCTCCCTTCTTCTCCGACACGGAATGCCATAGGTTGGAGTTATCCACAGGTCGGTCGTTTTCTCTTTTCTATCGTTGATATCGTTGATATTAGTATACCATATCATCTGTCCCATAATTCGGACTTTGGTCATAATATTTTACAGGCAAAGAGGATCGATCTTGATTTTACTACAGAGTTACTCCGAAATGTCTCGTTTTAACTCCGTATCCCTTGCCAACTGCATAAGTTTACGGATTCGATGGTTGACCGCAGATTTACTCAGCGGCGGGGTATGAAGCAGGGCTAAGTCTCCCAAGTTTTCCTCCGGGTATTCTTCCCGCAGGGCGGCCGTTTGCTGTAGCTTTTCCGGCAAGCTTTCCAGAATCCCCCATTCCCTGAGCATACGGATGGCATTGATCTGTTCCCCGGCTGCAGCCACAGTCTTATCCAAATTGGCTGAATCGCAATTGGTCTTCCGATTCGCCAAATTCCGCCAGTTTTTATTGATTTTGGCCTCCATAACAGTCATAGCGCAAATCGGCGCGCCCATGATCGTCAAAGCGGTTTCAATGGTTTCACTCTGTTTGAAATACAGTACATGGCTTCCCTTGCGTGATGTTAGTTTTGCCGTCAATCCCATATCTTCCAGAAGTTTTTCCGCCTCTCTGCTGGCATTGCCATGAGTGGTCGTCAGTTCCAAATGATAGCGTTTTTCCGGATCTGTAACCGATCCTCCCGCCAGAAACGCCCCTCGCAAGAAGGCTCTGCGACAGCAGTTCTTTTCCAGCAAAGCAAAGTTCACATGAAGAGATAAGCTGTTACTGCGAGAAAAACCACACATTTCAAAAATTCGGTCCAGTTTCTGTTCATCATGGATCGCAAAATGGAGTTTCCCTCCCCCATTTTCCGTGGGGAGTCGATCAAAGGTCACTCCAAAGCCTCGACGGAACAGCTTCGGAAGTCGCTGTGCAAAATCCACGCTTTCCGTTACAATTCGTATTTCTTCTGCCGTAAAGGTATTCGAGAACAACAGAACCCCAAGGGCTTCCCCTAAAGCACAGCATCCTCGTTCTACATCCCCACGGCATAGTTCGTTCTTGACTCCAGCAGAAAAAGACATATGAGATTCTCCGCCTTTCCGATTGATTTCTGTCATGCCTCTCCTGCCCAGAGGCGTACCTCCGGCTCCAGAAGAATTCCGCTATGCTCCAGTACAAGTTGTTGCACCTGCTCTACAAGAGCCAGCACATCTGCGGCAGTCGCACCGCCTAAATTTACTACAAATCCTGCGTGCTTTTCCGAAACAGCAGCATTTCCAACGCGATATCCTATTAGACCTGCCTCCTGAATCAGCGCCGCAGCATAACCTTGCAGGGGTCGTTTGAAGGTGCTTCCGGCAGAAGGCATATCCAAAGGCTGAGATGCCCGTCGTTTTTCATTCAGTTCATAGATCCGCTGACGGATCGTCTGTTCCTCATCAGATATCAGCCGGAAACGAGTCCTGACAATAACCCCTTCTTCATGCTGGAAGCAACTGTGACGGTATCCAAAGGCCTGCTCTTCGCCCGTGAACCATTGGGTACTTCCATCGAGAAACATATATTCCGTGGCAACGGCAATATCCTTTAGTTCTCCGCCATAAGCACCTGCATTCATATAAATGCCGCCACCTACGGTGCCGGGGATCCCATGGGCAAATTCCAATCCGGACAGGTTGTTTCTCGCCGCAAACATCGCCGTCTGCGCAAGGGTCATCCCTGCCATAGCCTCAATTTGGCTATCTTCTAAAAGGGTCAATCCTATAAAGGCATCACGTAGACAGATTACCAAACCTCTGATCCCCTCATCGGGAGCGAGGATATTTGTTCCTGCCCCTAAGATCTTTGGTTTGATCCCAAAGGACTGCGCCGCTTGTAGCAAACGAGACAGCTGTTGCGGATTCTGTGGAAATACCATCAACTCCGCAGGTCCTCCGATACGAAAAGATGTATGCTTGGACAGCATTTCCTCCTGTCGGATCATAAAAGCAGGTATAAACTCTCGAATTTTCTCTGTAAAATCGTGAATACGTTCCATATTTAACCTCCTGAAATGTCACGAGATCATACATCGCCTATTCTTCCATTGTATCCTGTATAGTATATCATATTCGGAAAGATTTCGCAATGCGAATCACAGAATATTTACACAATCACAGAATATTTACACGATCTTTCCGCAAAAAGAAAAAGCCTCCCATACGGAAGGCTTTTCGGATCAGAAGGTCTGACCGTTATTCTCAATAAAATGTCGATTGATCCGCTCTGTAAACTCCTGTGCAGAATTATAGCCCATTTTCTTCTGGCGGTTATTCATAGCGGCAATTTCCAGAATAATGGACAGATTTCGACCGGGTTTAACAGGCACTGTTATAGAGGGGATCTTAACGCCCAGAAGATCTACAAATTGATCCTCCAGCCCCAAACGGTCAAAATCCTGCTCATCGCACCAAGGCACAATATTGATCACCAGATCAACGCTCGTCTCCTTTTTGACCGATGCCATACCATAAAGTTTTGCTACATTGATCACACCAATGCCACGGATCTCAATATAATTCTGGATCAGTTCGGGAGCATCTCCCATAAGGGTGTTGTTAGCAATGCGACGGATCCGCACCGCATCATCGGCAATGAGGCGGTGTCCACGTTTT
>JAZSAO010000220.1:0-2425 GCA_045601945.1 Faecousia sp.
TACCTCTCTCATGAAGTACACCGATGACACTTCCATCTACACTTTTATCGAGATGGGTCACGGCAACGATATGTGCGCCGTAGTCCATAATGGTGTAACCTATCTCTATGTTGCTACCATGTATCATAAATCCCACTCTTCTTTCCAGACCCACAGTATCTGGAAATTCCAGGTCAGCGGCAACAACCTGAAAAAAGTCGCCTACTACGACGTCATTGAGTACGGTACCGATAATATGAATTTCACAGGTCTGACCCTCTATAAGCAGACCGACACCACCGTGACCCTTATGGGTGCCAACGGCAAATATATCTATACCATGGATATCGGTGTAAATCAGGCCAGCGGTAAGGTGGATTGCAAATACGTATTTTCCATTAACTACACCTCCGCTCCCACCCCTACCGGTGCTCCCACCTATACATACCAGAGCAGTGGTGGCACCAAATATTATGACGTACAGGGCATGACCTACGACAGTGGCAGGCTCTACTACATCATGACTGCCAACGAAAACAAAACCCCCAGACGGCACAATTACATTTTCTGCTACGATATCAGCGACTATCCCGGCAATACCGCCACCCGAACCGCCATTGCTTCCGAGAGTATCTATATTACCTCCTCTACCTACACCTATTTCTTAGAGTTTGAAAGTGTGGATATCCATAAGGGAACCATGTACTTCGCCGCAAATGCAGGTACCGGCGGTTACTATCAGAACCAAGATTTCACAGGCAAGCTGAAGAAAGCCTTTGCCGTTACCCCCGAATACACCGTCACCTTCTGTGACGAAGGAGGCTCCACGCTCCAAACCGTTAAGGTATTGGAAGGCAGTGCTGCCAAATTCACCGGCACCACCCCCACCAAAGCCTATGACGATGCAAACCACTATGCCTTTAAGGAATGGGTCACCGCAGAGGGAACGGCCGCTGACCTGAGTAAGATCACCGGCGACCTAAAGGTCTACCCCGGCTTTACTGCCACAGCCCACAGCTACACAGAGTCTGTTACCACTCCCCCAAGCTGCAGTGCAGAGGGTCTTAAAACCCTCACCTGCTCCTGTACCAGATCCTATACTGAGTCCATTCCCACCATCCCCCACACTCCCATTGTCGTCAATGGCAAAGAGCCTACCTGCTATGCAGAAGGCTACACCGGTGATACGGTCTGCTCCGTCTGCTCTGCTTCCATTGCCGCCGGTACTGTGATCGAAAAACTGGAGCATACTCCTGCGACCGAACCCGGATACGCACCTACCTGCACGGAAGAAGGCCTCACAGACAGCACCTACTGCAGTACCTGTGGAGAAGTCCTTGTACCCCACCAAACCATTCCCATGACCAAGCACCGAGAACAGGTCATTCCCGGTAAGGAGCCCGCCTGCCTGTCCTCCGGTCTTTCCGATGGCATGATCTGCGCCGATTGCGGCACCGTGATCAAGGCACAGGAGGTTCTGCCCCGTCTGGGTCACAGCTACACCTATACCGATCAGGGCGAGACCCACATCGGCACCTGTATCCGTTGCAATAAAACCACCACCGCCTCTCACACCTATGAGAACGGCACCTGCATCTGTGGCGCAACACTTGCACCGGAAGCCACCGTGGTAGAGAATATTACCATAGGACATACCTTAAACCTTGCAAGTGATATCTCCATAAACTATGCTGTAAGCACGGCTACTTTGGATGCCTACGACAGCTACTATCTGGAATGCAGGATCCCCGTATACGAAAACAATCTACAGGTTTCCACGGGTACAGAAAAGATCCAACCCGTTCTCAAGGGCAACTATTACTATTTTACCTTAGACGGACTCAATGCTGTAAGCATGAACCATGAGATCACCGCCACCATCCACATGACCAAGGACGGTAAGGACTATGTGTCCAAAGAAGATACCTACAGCATTGCAACCTACGCCTACGCCCAGCTGAACAAGAGCAATGCCGCAGAGAGTCTGAAAGCCCTGTGTGCAAATCTCCTTCGTTACGGCGCTCTTGCGCAGGAGTATAAGAACTACTGCACCGACACCCTCCCCGATGGCAAACTGACTCCGGAGCAAAGAGCCTATTTGGTAGACCTGGACAGTGTAGAATTTGATTCCGTGAACCGTGAACTGGACGATTGTGAAAATCCCAAGGTCAAATGGGTCGGCAAGTCCCTGATCTTAGACAGCAAGGTCACCCTGAAATTTATCTTTGATGCTTCCAATTACACTGCAGATCCTACCTCCCTGTGTTTGAGAGCAACCTATAAGAATACCGCAGGCGAGCAGGTCACGGTTACCCTGACAAAGCCTGAGGTATATCCCAATGGTGTGAACCGTTATTGCTTCGACTTCCAAAGCCTGCTGGCAGCAGAACTTCGCAGTACCGTTTCCGTAGCTGTCTACGACGGAGATACCCAAATCTCTCCCACT
>JAZSAO010000221.1:0-6388 GCA_045601945.1 Faecousia sp.
ATTTTATCGCAGGATAAATATCCTGCACCGCCTTAGGCGGAAGAAACAGTATTACAGGTTATTTCTTGGCGGCAAAGCCGCCATGCCGCTTATTAGCGGCATAATAAAACGGTCAATCCGTTTTATTAGAAATAAGTATAAATCGGGCAAGCCGGATAGCATTCTATCCGGCTTGCCCTGACAGAAACTCAGTGCCATTTCCGTTTTGTTCTTCCGCAGAACTGTCAGATTAAATCGTCATACGCTCAGATCATAATGTCCATAGCTTTTGTGAAATAATAGCTTCGATACTCGTCTAAGATGAAATCCACATAGCCGTCTGTCTGTTGCAGAATGCCCAGCTGTACTGCCAGATTGATGCAGACATCGGAGTGAAGCTGTACGCCGTACTCCTGCATGATCTCTGCGCAGAGTTTCATAGCACGTAACAAATTATGTCCCTTTTCAGAGGGATCCTCTATAGCCAGCTTCATTAAAAACAGATCCATTTTACCGGGAGCGGCATTGAGATCTCGCTTCTCTTGATATTCTCTTTCCATGAGTGCTTCCAGATAGATGCCGATCAATTCCGAAAGATCCTCCGGCAGTCTATGCTGTGTTTTCAATGCCAGCAACAGCTGGTTGATCAGCAGAGGTGTGAATTCCAGATCCGCAAAGGAATCCTTTTCCAGCAGTTCTTCCAGCAATGCCTGTACTGCAGCTGTACACTCCGAACGAGTCTTCGCATAGAGCAAAATGCCATCTTTCGTCATGGTCTTGAAATTGCAGGTCTTCTTCAGCCGTATGGGGAAGGGAGAATAGCGTCGATCCGTGACTACCATTTTTACTTCCGGATATCGGCTGATAAATTTTTCCAGAGCAATTACAAACTTTCTCTTGCATTCGGAATCGGTGGTCAATTCGTTCAACCCGTCGATCAGCAAAAGAACGTCGTTCTTCTCCAGCAGGGAATTGCAGTAATTCATCGGAATGTTCAATCGGCTACAGATCATATCCTGCAGGCTGTGAGAGGGATTTTCATCGATCAGCGCTAATTTTACAGGAATCACTCCGGTCTCCCCTTTGACATACTCCTGCGCAGCCAAGTACTCCAGTCGATCCAGCGCGGTAGACTTGCCACAACCGGCATCTCCCGCGAGAAGAACCTGTTTATCCGACAGAAGCTCGTTCAGATCGATCTGCAGAGACTTGTTACTGCCGCTGCTCTCCCAGAGAAGGGGCACATAACGGAAGCCCTCTTTCGTCTTTTGATTATAGCTTCGGATCAGGCTCTTCATAAGCGCATCAATGTTATATTGCTCGTTACTGGTGGAAGCACTGACACGACTTTCGATGGCCTTTCTGTTGAGCCATACTGCTGACATGGTAGCAACCATGACAGCATTTACATTGGAGATCATTTGAGATAGGGTCCAGTTCTCTGAGGTATGGGATGCGTTGTTCCGCAGAATATAGGTCCGAGCCACAGCTATGCATACCGGATTCGTAGTACGAGAAATATCATATGTACTCAAATTGACATTGGGAGGGAAATCCCGAAGCATACCAATCTTTTCCAAAGCGTTATACAGACCCAGCTTGGGGTTGGAAGCCATTTCCATATAAGCCTGCTCATCAACTACATACAGTAGCTTCTTAAAAAAGCTTTCGGGGTTCAACAAATTTTTATGTGCTGTCCGAGAGGCATCTGACAGTTGGTAGAAATATGCTACATTGTCCATCCAATCCGTGCGAACCCCCTGCTCTACCGGTGTTTCCATACGGGAAAAATCCATATAAAGCCTTAGCATTTCCTCTACCGGTCTGTTTGGCACAATGGCCTGCAGTTCATTGATTATAATACGTAACAGATTTTGTTCCATATCTATATCCTTCCTATGTGATTCTTTTGGGAGTAAGGGCTTTGATCATAGCAGCAAGGGGAATGGATCGTGCACCTTTGCAACAAAGTCCTCGACAGCATTCTTGCCCATGTACTTTTCCAGCAGTTTACAAAGATCATCGCCCAATTTTTTGGAATTATATGTGATCGCCAAATGATTATAGACTGTAAACAAAGCAGATACAGCATCTTCTTCCGATGCATCAGCCAACCACTGCTCCGACAGCCTCAGAACGGACGGCTCCATTTCCTCTTTGGATATATACGCATAATGATTTAATGTCAGGGATCCGATCCGGCTGATAAAAGTCTGCCCCGACATAGGTTGGGATGATTGAGAAGCACAGTCAATGTCGTCCTTTAGTTGTTGGCAAAGGCGCTGCCATAGAGCGCGCCCCACATTCGAAACACCGTAATATTTCTCAAAAGAAGCGTTCAGCCGCTTTAATAGTTGATTTACATTCGGGACGAGAGAGAGTTGCTTAACTAAAGGCTCCATCAACTCCAATATTGTCTGTTCCATTTCTTCTGCAGATAAGTTCGTGTGATAAAAACGTATGAGCTTACCGATTCGCTTCGCAGCATCGTCAAGGGGATATTGGGGATTCAGAAGCCGCGTTTTCAACCGTCCAAGCCATTGCCCGTAAGGCGGAAGCATCTGTATCAATTCAGGCCGATCTTGAAAAGACCGATAGGTGTACTTGCAGATTCCTCGCTCCAATCGGTCCGCCATGTCCGGCGGAAGATACTGGTACCCCTGTTGAATCAAAACCAGCCCCATGGAACCGGAGGAACAGTATTTTAGGAACTCCGTATGGATGAGGATCAAGTCTCGCAACGTTTTATCGTCTGAGGAGTGGGTCTGTAGCCGCTTGGCTGTCAGGGCGGAAATCCCTGTCATAAGTTCTTCTTGAGAAATGGTTTCATAATAAGATTTAATCAGGGCGGCAATTCGCTTGAGTGAATAAAGTGCATGAATCGCTTCCATGAGTTTTTCACAGCTATCTGCAAACGTATCCTTATCACGTGCTTCTGCCGTCGACTCTCGGGAGGCAGTGGCAGCGTTCCGCATTTGTGTCTGGAATTCTTGTACCGTTTCATCTCCCAAATACAGAGAAAGCTGCCGGAACAAATCGCCATGTCGATAGCCATCAGGATATTTTTGATCAAAGTGATTGAAGATCTTTTGCAACAACAAAGGAATCCGTTCTCTGTCTCCGCGATACTCCACCCACTTTTGGATCAAGGTCACAATTGCGTGCTCCATTCTTGTAATGGATATTTTCGTGTAGTTTGTGATCAATTTTTGGACAGACCGAGTAAAGTCCTCATAAGAGAATTGCTCATCAGGGATCAAACCGAGCAGTTGGCTGAAATATTCACCAAATGACGGGGTGTGGATGCCTGCTTGCGGTTCTCTGTTCATCATAGACATCTGTAGATTTTTTGCTAAAGCATCCATATTCGGCTCGATCAGATAACCGGACAGGAGACAGATCGCCATAATCGGAAAGAACGCATTACTTTCCTTAGCATCTTTTACATTGATCCGGATCTCGCCGTTTTTTTCCAAACAGATCCCGCAAGACAGAACCTTTCCTGCGTATTCAGGAGAAACCTTAAGCGTGTTTTGGGGGACCCTCGGCATCCACACATTTCCACAGCTGTCAGAAATGGCATAGAACACAACATCCTCAAACATTCCGGAAATCTGATCTTCCAGAGCAGGGCGCCTCTCTCGAATCAATGCCGCAAGCTGCGGCAGCTGCAGATGAAACTTGATGTGGGTATGCAAGTAAAAATCCCGAATATCTTCGATGCTCTCTGCATTCAGCACCATAGAAACGATGGTATTTGCTACATCCTTTTTTCTGTCTATCTTACTCAGATAGTACTTTTCAACCGTGAGATTAAATCCAAATCTAAAGGGATTGGCATCTCCCAATATCTGTATCAGATGCTTCAGTTCTGCAGCATCGGAACGGCGCAGAAGAAAGGCATCCTCCATACAACGAACATTAAACTTTAATTCCCGATAGCCGTATTGGGACGCAGGGGGTAAAAGAGCGATCCGCTTTTGCAAATGCTGGGGGATTTGAATACTGCTACCCAGAGTCCCGAATAATGCACCTCGTTCTTTGACATCCGAAGCACCTTTGTAATATGGCTGCAGAAAAATTTCAGCAACCCGATTGTCCTCTACAACAAAATCCGAAATCACAACCTCAAGGGGTTCCCCAAGAGGAATCTCTCCGATGTTATCCATATAGCATATAGAATCACAGTTGATATTATCAAGCCGGAACAGGGATCGTCCACTTTCTAATGGACGACATGTAACCACAAAAATGGACAGATGCTCCAGAAGGAACTCCCGCGGTATAAACAATAAAAGCTGATCTAAGGGAACGATCGCTCTATATATAGAGAAAAAGTATAGCTGTAAGACCAGATAAACCATTCCGCCGGTTGCAGAAAGGAAACGAAACAGTTCCAGTGCCTTCTTTTGATAGGGCCTCCCCTTACTGAACAGATCGTCGGGCAGAGGAAGTCCTGCCTTTTGGAAGGAGGTATTCCACTTGCAAATTCGCATCAGTTTCAGGAACGTAACCAGACAGTCCGGCCGCTCTGCAATCAGTTCTGTAAACTGATCCATATGGTCTTCTTTGATCACATCGTCCAACGTAAACTTTGTGATATTAAAACTCTGCAATTTCTTTTTCGAAGTATATTGCAGGAATTTCTCCTGTCTCAGCTGTTCAATGGCCGCTTCCCATGTCATTGCATCGCTCTCTTTTGATTCCGAAAGAGTTGCCGTATCGCAGGATGCTACACGAATGCTTCCACCCTCAAAGCCTACAATGGTGTATTGTAGGTCATGGCCTTTCAGCTGACTGACGTTTCCCATGATTTCCAAAATTTTATAGTTAACAGGGACTGTATGCAATTCCGTAGAAAAATAGGAATAAGGAGACATAAACAGCTGGTGGGAGTACCGACCGGTAATTCTGCCGGCAAAGGGCCGATCCCGCAATGCCTCCAAAAGTTCCGCCAGCACTTCGTACCGCTGTGCCAGATAGAACAGATCCTGCAGAGGTAGCCGTTGTTTTAATTCAGTGGATAAAAAAACGGTGGAGATGTCGCCAACAGGAAGCCCTGCCTCAAACAGGCCTTGCAGCCATCCGTATGCAATGCGATCTTGGGCAGTGGTCAGCAGATGGTACCGTTCTCCCAACACCTCCAAATTGCGGAAGGGATTGCAGGAAGCAGTTTTTTGCAAAAACCGGGACAAATTATGTGGTTCCTCCCAGAGAGGGCGAATCGCATCCTTGTACTGCTGAAGATATTCCCACGAATTGTCTTCCAAAGAAGACAGATCGTCAATATAAGCAAGGATCGGATGATCTACTCCACAGCGGGCAGCCAGCTGCAGAAAGAATCCTGCACAGACTTGATCATAGATATCCTCACTTGCAAAAAGCTGAACATACCACAGACCATCCTTTAGCAGTTCTTCCTGTGTACGCTCTTGTTGGAAAAAGCGGAAGAAGAACAATTTCCATATGCCGACACCGTCTTTCCCGGAGAGGATCATGCGGTCTAATACCTCGGTTAACTCTTCTCCGCAAAAGTCAGATACGCGTTCCGCACCAATAATCTCTACCAGTGTACACAGCACATCAGAAGCATCCCGTTCCAGCAGAGTCGGAAGAAGCGCACGGAGATCTTTCTCCATTCGTTCATTGTACCGCGCGGAAAGCAGTTTGCAAAATGCCTTTTGCATCCGATCACCGGTTTCTTGCGGTAAGGTGGTAAGCCCTAACTGCAATAGGCTACAAGCAATTCCATGCTCTGCCCCCTCCATTGCCGCCTCAATCATCTCAGGGGTCAAAAAACAGGATACGGCCCGAAGCAATGCTTCGTCCTTGCACACGGCAATCGCCAGTAGTTCCAAATAAGAAAACCGTTCCTCATGCTCACAGCGGTCAGCCAGTTCCCGTGTAATATAATTCTCCGCTATTGCACGGTAGGGAGCAGCCAATCGACCCGTAATTGTCATTGCTTTGTAAATGTCCATTCGGGAGAGTGCCGCAAGAAATTCTTCCAGCCCCTCCTGCCCGTATTTTTTAATCAGCTTGCCGGCAAACATGGCGAGACTGTTAATTGTAATGCCGGGATGGAGCATTTTTTCAATCATGTCCTGCAATTTTTCTTTGTTCATCCGTAGACTCGCCTCCTCTTAAATTGAGAATGAAACATATTTATATTTTACATTATTTTTTTCAATTAAGCAACCATGATACGGCTTTTAAATAAAAGATTTCTAAATCTATTATAGGCTATCACTTTTAGTAAGCATAGCCCAAGATATAGCATTACCAACAAAAAATATCTGCGCCCACTGTAGGGGCGAAGCCATGTCTTCGCCCGGTCAAGACAGGAACTGTCATGACATAAAAGCCATTCGTATTCAGTATAATCCGATATATAACGAACTTTTTTGTA
>JAZSAO010000222.1:0-1559 GCA_045601945.1 Faecousia sp.
GATCATCTGGAGTCCGGCGGGATTAAATTGGAATACGCTATTAGCCTACTGTATATCCGGACTACCTATGGATCTTGTTCACGCTGCCGCAACGATCATTTTTTTACTCATGGCTGGTGAACCAATGCTTGATAAATTAGATCGAATTAAAGTCAAATACGGACTTGTAGAGTAAATTTTACTTCATTCTATTACACAAAATTGATTTGTGTAGGAAGCCACCGACTTTGAGAGAACCTTCTCTAAGTCGGTGGCAACATTCTTCTTGTGGGTTAATTTGTGTATTATCCTGTTTACATATTTGCTACGTTGTAATATAATTGTTTCAATAAGGTAACATTGAAAGTGAGGAGAATGCGGTGCGTAAGAATGAGAACATGATTGCCATATACTCCCGAAAATCCAAGTTTACGGGAAAGGGGGAGAGTATCGGCAATCAGGTCGAGCTGTGTAAAGAGTATGTTCGCAATATGTTTGGGCCGGAATATGTGGATCGCTGTGTGGTGTTCGAGGATGAGGGCTTTTCCGGTGGCAATTTGCAGAGACCGGATTTCAAACGAATGATGGAGGATGTGCGCAAGCGGAAGTTTAAGGCCATTGTTGTTTATCGTCTGGACAGAATCAGCCGTAATATCAATGACTTCACCGGTCTGATCGACGAGCTGACAAAGTTAGATGTATCCTTTGTCTCCATTAAAGAGCAGTTTGATACAAGCACTCCCATGGGACGAGCTATGATGTTTATTATCTCCGTGTTCTCCCAGTTGGAACGAGAGACCATTGCAGAACGAATCCGGGATAATATGCATGAGCTGGCAAAGACAGGTCGTTGGCTGGGTGGTACTACCCCTACAGGCTTCGCCTCCGGCGCTGTTAGCAAGATCACCATTGATGGGAAGGAACGAAAGTCCTTTAAGCTCATTCCCATCCCTGAGGAAATCGAAATCCCCAAACTGATTTTCGATCTATATTTACAAACAGACTCTCTAACTGCAGTGGAGGCAGAGCTTCTGAAGCAGAGAATCAAAACGAAGACAGGGAAGGACTTCACTCGTTTTGCCATCAAGGGGATTTTACAGAACCCAGTGTACATGGTTGCAGACGAGGAAGCTTATACCTATTTCACGGACAGGGAAGCAGAGGTCTGCTATCCCAAGGAGGCCTTTGACGGAACCAGTGGTATTATGGCATACAACCGAACCAATCAAGAAAAGGGGAGAACCACCCAAATCCTTCCCATTGAAGAATGGATCATAGCCATCGGAAAGCACCCCGGCATTATCCCCTCCAAGAATTGGATCAAGGTGCAGGAATCTTTAAACAGGAATAAATCCAAGGCCTATCGAAAGCCCCGAAATAACGAAGCCCTGTTGACAGGCTTACTGTACTGCTCCTGTGGGGACAGAATGTATCCCAAACTGTCTCAGCGGAAAACTGCAAACGGCGAGCCTATATACACTTATGTCTGCAAGATGAAGGAACGGAGCAAACGAGAACGCTGCAACCGTCGCAATGCAAACGGGAATATTCTGGATGCTGCCATAATTGAGCAGATCAAG
>JAZSAO010000223.1:0-4919 GCA_045601945.1 Faecousia sp.
ATATCCTGCGGTTTTAATCTCTGCAAGTTCCATTTGAAACGGCCAGCAACTCTGTTAGCGGCCTAATTGTACAACAGAATCAATTGCGAAACACTTCCTGAAAAATGATTGTTAACGGGAGTATGGTTGGTATATCAATAAACGGAGACAAAAGCAAATTTATGCATAAATGCCGCTTAGTTTCGTATAAATCAAAGGCTAAAATAAATTTTTCCTAACAAAGATCAACGGCGAGCCTCATTGAAGAGACTCACCGTCTTGTTTTGGCTATTTTTTACAGATCCGACAAACTGCGATATACCTACATCAACTATAGGCTGAAATTGGGATTGTGCAGTAGCAGAATTTCTTCCTGCTCAATATCATACCCCGATTCCGGCAACTCGTCCGCCACATAGAATTTACGGATCATATTCACAAAATAGGGATTTGCCCAATAGTTATGTTCGCCACGAGGGAGGATATAAACATTGGGAGATAAGATTCTCTACCAGAATAGGCTTGTACGCAGAAAAATATTCATACAACAGTTCTATTTTACCTCCTGTGATTTATGTATCCTAGTGTAGTTTTGGGCTTTTTCGTCTATTAGTGCCATGAGTTTACGAGTGTCTTCGATATCTTCTTTATAGGGATAGGTTTTTGCTATGGAATCAAATTCCTTTCGGAGTTTGCGAACTTTTGACGGATTCCCTTCGGAAAGTTGTGCAAGGGCATATTCCGTGCGGAGTACAATGGGGTTCTTCCGCAAGGCAGACATATGTTTTTTCTGCATGGGGGAAAGGAGTTCCCGGATCCGATCCTGGCGATTTTCCCGCAATGTTTCGATCAAAATGCGGTTGCAGGTCAGTAGCACTCTGTGGTATCCGATCATGCCGCTTTCAATTCCCAGAAGTTGTTCCATGAGATAATCGGCTTCTATAAATTTCTCCTGTTCCATCATGCGAAAACAGGCGAGAACGGCGGTGCTTGCTACCATGCTGTTTCCCAAGTCGTTCCGATTAGGGATAGAGAACCAACTGTCCGGCATATCCTTCATCCGCATTCCCTTGGATTCTGCCTCCGTGACTTTCATTTGGAGGCAAAAAGCGGCTTCTCCTTTGGGATCTTTCACAATGGACATGGCATTGTGACCGTCGTTGTTGACCAGTGCTAATTTTAAGGGAATCCCGTTGGCGAGGGCGTTGATGAGGCCTATGCCGGCTATCGTCCATAAAACCAATGTGAGATAGGAATGTTCCTTGATACAAAAGCATACGACGGCACACAGAATGCTGCTGACAGCGTTGAATATTGATCCGCCCATATGGTAAAGTACGTGAGTTTTTATGGTGATTTCCCTTTCCGGCAGGAACATGAGACATTGTCCACCTGTTCCTGAAAGGGAATATTTGCGGAATTTGATCCGATTCTCTTCTTTGATCCATGTTAAGGATCCTATGCGGAAGGTGTAGAAGCGATATCCTAAGCTGAGTCCAAAAAACAAATGCCCCACCTCATGAATCAAGATCTGCAGAAGGACAGCTCCCCACAGGACGAAAAAGAAACTGAGTATGACCGGTAGCGAAAGTCCGGAGGAGAGATCTGCCGTAGCATGATCCAGTTCTCTGCAAAGCAGGACGCCGAGAACGGCGCCGGCGATGATGGACAAAAAACTTATAAAGCCATTTGCATTCGATTTTGTTTTTGCTTTTTTGGAACGTTCCATGGAAAAGATTCCTTTCTGTTAGGAGAATGGATCCCTTATGGGGTCAAGGTATTCACATATCGGACTAAGATCGCGGCTACTTGGGCGCGAGTTGCATTGCCTTTTGGTTGTAAGAAAATTGTTCCGTCTACTTTATTACCGTTGATGAGACCCATTCCGTTGGCCCATGCCATAGCCTCTACGGCATAGTTGCTGATCTGATCTGCATCGGGGTAGGAGGAAAGGTCGGCTTCCTTGTTCACATCCAGCCCCTTGCTTTCTCCATAGCGGCGGAGGATGGTAGCCATCTGCTCACGGGTCACATTGCCGTTGGGGTTGAACTTTCCGTTGCCCACACCGTTGACAATGCCGTTCTCCGATGCCCATGCCACTGCATCGGCATACCAGCTGCCGGAGGGAACGTCCGTAAAATCTGCCTTTGCTTCGGGCGTCTTTTCGCCGTCTAATCTCCACAGAACGGTGACCAGCATAGCTCGGGTCATGGGTTTGTCGGGAGAGAACTTGGCAGGGGATGTGCCGTTAAACAGTCCCATTTCCGCACAATCCTCTACAGATTCATAATACCATGTGCCGTAGGGAACATCTACAAACAGATCATCCCCGGTATTCACGATTCGGAGGATGCCCATTTTCCCTCCTATGGAATAGGTATAATAGGAATTTGAGTGCCTTGAAAATTCATCATATCCCTGAGTATTCAAAACCTGCCCTTGGTTATTGATGAGGTAGAATCCCTTCTGTCCGGCAATCTTTACCTTCATCAGGCCGTAGCCTGTGGCATTATAGAAAATGTTGAAGATATAATCAGTGAGAAGCTCTCCGTCCATACCTACCACAGCATATCGACCGGATCTCTTGCTGAAAATAATACCGTTGGAACATGTGATCCCGGCATCGGCATCGTATGTAAAGAGAAGGTTTCCGTCCAGGTCATAGATCGCCTTTTTGTTGTCTGCCAATTCCGCGGTAATATAGCATTCTTCATTTTCGGCAAGTGTGGCACCTTCCATCACTGCAAGCTGTTTGCCTGTGTAATCATAGAGATAGGTATTTTCTCCATCGCTGAGCAAGAAGCGGTCAATGGGGAGATCCTCTTCTTCCGTAGCAGGACTCTTGCTCAGTCCGACGTAGGTAGTAAAGTAGCCCGGCAAATCAGCCAGAACCTCACCCTTGGAATTCATCAGAACAGATTCCCCTCTGGGTTTACGAACCACAAACAACGTAGCGGAAATAGGGGATACGGGAGAACCGTGATTGTACATAACATCCAGCTTGCAGATCATATTGTAGTCGGCATCAAAAAGATAGTGATCATTGACTCCATAGTCATTATTGAGAAGGATGTGGTACTCCAAACCGCCGTATTCATACTCGGAATACCAAGAATACCCCTCGGGAGGGCGTTTCCCCACTACCGGTGTGCCGTCAAAATAGTTATGTTCATAGTTTCTGCTGCTGCCAACGGTATAGCTCTCTCCGTCGGCGATCTTAATGGTATAGCCGGTTGCATTTGTAATGGCCTTTCCCTTCCAATCCAGGAGCTGATATTCCTCGGGGATGTAAACAGGGCCATAATCGCCATAGCCGATATAAACTCTATCCTTAAAGATCAAAATAGCCTTTCCGGGAACGATATCGATGACTTTCCAAGGGGAAGAACAGACCTTGGGAACAGAGATTTCTTTCCCGTTATTGTCCAGAAATACATAGTTTTCGCCACCCTGCTTTACACGGAAGCAAACAGCCATTTTGGTGAAATCCGTATATTTGAACTCAGTGAGCTGCCTTTCTTCATAAAACAGCGCACCGGCCGTTCCGTTTCCACCTACATAATAGCCTCCTCCCAGGTAGGAAAAGCCTGTGTACACGGGAGGCAGGATCTCTTCGCCATAAACATTCATAATACCGGTATGGTAGCCGTCGGTATAATAAATCCGATCTCCATCCATCATATCCACAGTAACTCCCGAAAATTTAGGGCCTGTCAGATCCTGGATCGTAACAGGATCGTAGATGGATGCTCCGTTTTCATAGGTCGTACTGCCCTGTACCGGGAAGATCATAACTCCAAGAAGAACTGAAAGGATCAAACATAGACTTACCAACTTTTTCATAAGAAACCCTCCGTTGCAAATAATATGGAAAAGAAGACAGCATCTCCCTTTCTTCATTTTATTTTATCAGAATATTCTACATGTGTCAAGCAGGCTTATGCGTTTACTCTTTCTATTGTGTAGGTTTGTCACCTAATATTTTTGGAATTTCCCTTGACAGTTCTATGGGGATATGGTAGAATTTATGGGTATAACTATGGGTTTTTACCATTTTATCATTTTTTAACCATTTTCAATGAGGTGATTTATATGTTGACTTGGGCAGAAAATATAGCCAAGCAAATCATTGCCCGCCGTCCCGATAAGGAAGAATACGTCTGCGCCGCAGGCATCAGCCCCTCCGGCTCCATCCATATCGGCAATTTCCGTGATATCGCCACTAGCTTCTTTGTTGTACAGGCTCTCCGTGGTCTGGGCAAAAAGGCCAAGCTTCTCTTCAGCTGGGACGAGTACGACCGTATGCGTAAGGTTCCCGTAAACGTCGCTGCTGTCCGTGATGACATGGAGCAGTATGTTGGCAGACCCTATGTGGACGTTCCCAACCCCTTCGGTGATGCTCTGGAGGCAAAAACCTATGCAGAGTATTTCGAGAAGGAATTCATGGCTTCCGTCAGTGCCTTCGGCATTGATATGGATTTCCGTTATCAGGCTCAGATGTACCGTAGCGGTAAGTACACCGAACACGTTCTCCACGCTATGGAAAAGCGTAAGGAGATCTATGATGTTCTCTCCCGTCACCGCACACAGGAGCCTACAGAAGAAGAGCGCAACGCTTTCTACCCTGCTTCCATCTACTGCGATTGCTGTGGCAGAGACACCACCAAGATCCTGTCTTACAATGACGAGACCAAGGTTGCTACCTACCGTTGTGCCTGCGGTCACGAGGGCGAATTTAACTTCCGTGAGAACTTCAACTGCAAGCTCAGCTGGAAGACCGACTGGCCCATGCGCTGGATGTACGAAGATGTCGACTTCGAGCCGGGCGGCAAGGATCACGCCTCCCCGGGCGGCTCCTATGAGACCAGCAAGGTCATCTGCAAGAAGATCTACGGACACGAAGCACCGGTCTTCGTCGGATATGAGTTCATCGGCATCAA
>JAZSAO010000224.1:0-5654 GCA_045601945.1 Faecousia sp.
CAAAGGGGAAATTGGAAGATACGACCTGGCCTGCGGTATATATGGACACGGTCTTTGGGGCTGAGGGGAACAAGAATCCCTTGCACTACTATCCCGGTGTGGCGGAATACTACCAGATACGCTTTAAGATGAAAAATTTCCGCATTGGAGATGAAATTCTTGTAAACGAGGACGGTACGTTCACCACCCGTGATGTGAATCCCTATTTGAAGCTGTCCTTCTTTGCAGACGGATCTACTTCTGCTACAGCCGCAACAAGCGACTTTAAGGGTCACGTAGAATATATTGATTCCGATAGTTGGTTTGTTGCAACGGTTCCTCTGAGAGATGCCTTTAAGAATGCAAGAGAGATCAACCGGGTGCGGATCTACTTCGGCGGCATAGAGAGTGTATCCGAAACGCAATTGGGTGAAGTGACCGTTGATTATATCTTCGTTGGCAAGTTAGAGGATCTGCCTACGCCTGCCTATACCGTTACCTTTACAGATGAGGCAGGGAAGATCCTTGCAACCCAACTGGTCAACAAGGGAGAAAGTGCTGTCTACTCCGGCAAAACCCCCACTAAGGCTTTCGATGATACCAACCACTATGTTTTCAAGGGATGGAATAAGGCACTGACGGATATTACTGCCCATACCACAGTTACTGCAACCTTCAGCGCCATTGCCCACAGCTATGAAAACGGTGTTTGCATCTGTGGTGCAGAAGAAATTAAGGAGCCTGTTTTGGAAACCGGTTGGAAAATCGGCCATACCCTGAATCTGGCAAGTGATATTTCTGTCACCATGGCAATCAGCAAAGCTTCTCTCAGTGGTTTTGATATGGATACGGTTTACGTTCTTTCCCAACGGGATGTTTACGAAGGGAATGTAAAAACCGGCGTAAAGACCATAGAGATCCGACCGGAGGATAAGGGCAGTTACTATTACTTCACCCTGACCGGTCTCACAGCGGTGAATATGAACGACGAGATCCGTTCCGTACTCTACGGTACCAAGAATGGGCAAGTCTATTACTCCCCCGTTGACGAGTACAGCATTGCCACCTATGCCTATGCACAGATGAATAAGACAGCTGCAACTGAGAAGCTGAAGATCCTCTGCGCAGACCTCCTCCGCTATGGCACAATGGCACAGACTTATAAGGAATACCGTACGGATTCTCTCGCAGATGCCGACATGACGGGCGCACAAAGAGCCTATCTCAGTGATTTGGATGCAGTGGAGTTTAACCCCACAAATACGGTTTTGAATGACGTACCCAATGCCCCCATGAAATGGGAAGGTAAGTCACTGGATTTGGCTTCTAAAGTTACGGTCAAGTTCATCTTCTCCATGGGATCTTATACAGGAAAGGTAGAGGATCTGACTCTGAAGGTCAGCTACGAGGGCATTGACGGAACCACCAAGACCATAGCCTTACAGAATGGGGAACTGTATCATTCCAAGTATAATTTCTACGCATTCACTTTGGATACCCTCTTAGCCGCAGAACTCCGTGCTATCCTGTCCGTGCAGATCTTCGCGGGCGAGACCCCTGTTTCCTGCACGCAGCAGTACGCCGCCGAGACCTACGGCAACAACAAAACCGGTGCTCTGCTGGATCTGTGCAAGTCCCTCTTTGCCTACTCCGACAGTGCAAAAGCCTACTTTGTAGGATAATATCCACTACCAAGGCTCTGTGGTTCCTTCAAGGTTCCACAGAGCCTCTTTATAAAAGTCATTCCACAAGCAGAATTTGATTTTCTATAGAAAGTTGACCCATATTCTTGCAGTTGCGTATTATTTGTGGTATACTTTAAACATAAAGTATACATTTCGCTAAATATATAGATTGGAGAATCATACCATGGGCAAAACCTTTCCTATCAAGCTGACAGCGGTACTGCTTCTTATCTCAATTCTGGTTAGCCTCCCCTTTGCCGGTGCATCCGAAAAGGAAACCGAACAGAGAGAAATGAAAGCAGAAACCGCCGATCTTACCCCCGCCCGGGGCTATTACGATATCTGTAAAAGTATCCCCCATTATGAGGATTGCAATTCCATGCAGGGCATGGCTGTGCTGGGAGACTACATTTACACAGCGAAGAAAAATGCATCCGACGATCAGGGCGTCATTTTCCGCACCAATCGTTTTACCGGTGCCAATACGCAGATGCTCATTGACGGAGTGAAGTCTGTAGACTATTTGGGCCATGGAAACGATATGTGTGCAGTCCAAATCGGGGATAAATCCTATCTTTTCGTCACATCCATGAAGAAAAGCGAGAAAGCCCTTGCCTGCTTCCAAATCTCGGACACAAGCCTTTCTCTTTACGGGCTCTATAACATTTATACCGCCGGTGGATCCAATCTCACTGTTTCCGGCGTGGATGTGTATGAAGTAGAGGGATCTACGGCGAAACTCCTCCTTGCCCAAGGGGATCTGGTTTTCGTGGGCTCTATTGACGTGACGAAGCCTGCAGAAAATGTCTACTGCCCCTTAGGCTTTCAGGTAGACAAAAATCATATGCTGGAGGTTGCAAGACAGGCTTGCGGAGATTCCACCTTAGAAATGACGATCCAAGGCGCCGGCTATTGGAACGATACGTACTATATGCCACTGACCCTCCACCATAATCATTCTACCCAAATCAAAGTAGATAACCACGCCGATTCTGCAGCTGTGATCGTTGCATTCCCCAATATCTCCGCTGCCATGGCGGTTATGGATCGCAGTGTAAAGGCATCTCTTTCCCGGACTGTTTACATTCCCGATGCAGGAGAAATGTTCTTTGAGATCGAGAGCGTGGATTTTGCCGACGGCATCATGTACTTTAGCACCAACCGCGTTCGGATTGACCATTCTCTTACAACGGTGTCCTTGCTTTTAGACCCCGATGCAGATGTGGAAATGCTGACAAAAAGGGCTGCCTTCCGTCAAGACGGAATCTATATGATCAGCGGCGCCAATGCCACAGACTCCTTCTTACGGGATCCCGGTGCAGAGGATAAGCACATTGATGCCGGAAAATATCCTGCTGCTACCAATACCTATTTTGGTCTGGAGAGCAACCAAGATGGCTTCTATTACATCCGCAGTATGCTCACTAAGGAGTATCTGACAGTTCTTGCAGACGGAACTGTTACCAAGAGTGCCAAGAAAGAAAATGACCCATCTCAACTCTTCTGCCTGACCCAAGTCCACTGGCCTGACGACGCCGGGAATGTAGCCATTATTTCCATGCTGAACTATCAGTATCTCAATAACGAAGCCGGCACCTCTAAGGCAATTACGACTACGGGAGGAAAGACCTACCGACTGCATAAAGTCAAAGATACCACCGCCTTGGAAACCTATCTTTTTGACTACAAGCTATACACCGCTTGCTATCCCGAAGAAACCGCAGGCATGACCGAGGCACAGGCTAAAGCCCATTTTTCCTCCACGGGAAAGGCAAAGGGATACATTGCAAGTATTTTCTTTGACCCCCATTACTATCTTGCCGCAAACCCCGATGTTGCCGCTCACAGCACCTATGGCACATTCCAAGGGGCTTATACCCATTTTACAAAATATGGATTTTGGGAAGGTCGACAGGGATCTCTTTTCTATTCCATCAACGAATACTTGCACCACGGGAGCGACAAGCTCAAAGGTGGGGACTATCCCGATAAGCTGTTCTATATTCGCCATTTTAAGCAATATGGCGCCAATGAAAGTCTCACCAGAGCCGACCGATATGGCTCGGATGAATTTGCCGTGCAGAAGGTTGTTGCAGATTTCGCTTTAACACCTAACAGCGGATACGAGTTTCTCGTGGATTACATTAGCCGAAATGTGCGGCTTTCCCAAGTAACCGATCAAGCACAATTGGAAGCATTGCTTTTTGACTGGCAGTATTACTCTAAAAAGTATTCTGCTGCCCTTTCGGAAGAAAAGGTAAAAAACTTTGCAGGTTCCACCTATGCAGAAAAGCTACATTCCCACTGGCTCCAATACGGCATTAAGGAAGGCAGAACAGCCAGCCCCTATTTTGACCAGACCTTCTACCGACAGACCTACACGGATGTGGGCACTACCAATGCAGAGGCCTATACCCATTTCGTCACCGTAGGATTTGAGGAAGGCCGAACAGGTTCTCCCTATTATGATGGAAAAGCCTATCTCTACGGGCTGAATCCCGAAATCCAAAAACTCTGCTCCCACCTGACACCGGTGACTGCTACTCGGGAGCCGACCTGTACTGCTGACGGCTCCGTCACGACCTACTGCTGTGATTGCGCCGGAATCCTCCATACAGAATACCTGCCCAAGGCAGAGCACACAGAACTGATCCGTAAGGCAGTGGCTCCCACGGAAAGTAAAACCGGCCTGACCCAGGGAAAATACTGCGGAACTTGTAATACGGTTTTTGTAGAACAGCAGATCCTTCCTGCCTTGTCGGACCGCCGCAGAACCTATTACGATCTGTGTGAAAGCATTCCCACGGTAGAGGATTGTTTTGCTATGCAGGGCATGGCACTGCTGGACAACTACATCTATACCGTGAAAATTGCAAGCGGCAATACCAAGGCGGTTCTCTTCCGCACGAGCCGTATAGACGGTTCTACCGTACAGATGACCGTAGACGGAAAGACCTGCACCACAAACCTGAACCATGCAAATGATATGTGCGCCGCGACCATTGGGGGAAAGGACTATCTTTTTGTGGCTACCCTAAAAAACGGTGTCCAAGGCATGGTAGCCTATGAGATCCGGGATACGGCTTTGCATACCCTTGGAGCCTATGGCTTGTACACCACAAGCGGAGCGGCCATTACCGCATCCGGCATCAATGTTTATAAAGTGGATGGGAACACCGTACAGCTACTGGTCACAAGTGCTTCCTATTCCTATCTGACTACCGTAGACGTGACCCGGACACCGGGGGATCTGTCGTGTACCTTCGCCTTCCGATTGGGGGATATGTTGGCAGATGCCCAAGCTGTCAGCGGTATGAAGGATATTTCCATTACGGTACAAGGCTCCTGTTATGCAGATGGGGTGTTCTATATGCTCATCGGCATGGGACACAGCGCCATTACTGCCGATAATCACGGAGATTCCGACTATGTGATCCTGATTTATCCCAATATCGACGAGGCCATCAAGAAGCAGACTGTGGGTGTAAGCGCCGATATAGAAACATCTATTTTTATCCCGGATTCCGGTGAGATCTTCTTTGAGCCGGAAACCGTTGCGGTGGCAGATGGTATTGTGTATTTTAACAGCAACCGAATTTTCTTAGATCGCACAATCAGTTCTGTTTCCTTCTTAACAGACCGAGAGTCTCAGACGGAGCTTCTTGAAAAACGGGCGGCCTTTGCGCAAGACGGTCTGTACATCCTCCGCGGCTCCAAAGCAACAGACTATGTGCTGGTAGACCCCGGTGCAGCGGATACCCACCTGACCACAGAAAAGATCACACCCGGTGAATCCACCTACTTTGGCTTTGAAAGCAACGAAAACGGCTATTACTATATCCGTAGCCACCGCTCCGGCTTGTATTTGACGGTCAATGCAGACCGTTCTGTCACCCAAAGCAAGAAGAAGCCTAACGACCCCAGCCAGCTTTGGTGTATCAAGCAGGTAGACTGGCCTAATAATCTCGGCCATGTGGCCATTGTTTCCAT
>JAZSAO010000225.1:0-2851 GCA_045601945.1 Faecousia sp.
CAGAGGGCATATCCCCAAAGCCTACCAACCCTTGTTTTTTGGAGCTTTCCATTGCTTACAAGTTTTGCAAGAATGCGGTTTGCAGTTGCAGGGGATACCTGGAATAGTTGTCGAACGTCAGCATTCGTGATAATGCCGTGCCTGTTTATGAATCGTTCGATTTTGAACCAGCGGAGCTCGTCTGTGGTCATGCGTTTAGCTGCACCGGTTGTTTGGGCGGCTTCCAAGAGGGCTTCGTGAATGGCAGAGAGCATAAATTCAATAAAGGCTGTAGAGTGGCCCTCACAGTTTGAACGATTGATGGCGGCATAATATTCATCTTGGCGGTCGTGGATAATAGATTCAACCGGGAGCCAGGCAAAAATGGATTTCCATTTCGTCAATAACAGGGTGTGCCATAGGCGACCGATTCGTCCGTTACCGTCTGCAAAGGGATGGATCAATTCCAGTTCGTAGTGGAACACACAGCCTTTGATGAGCATATGGTAGTCGCTATCTCTGATCCAGTCTAACAATTCCATAGTTAGCCCCGGAGTATAGGCGGGCAATGTACCGAAATGCAGGACTCTTCCCTCTTTATCCACTACGCCAACAGGACCGGAACGAAAACAGCCGGATTCTTCTGTAAGACCTCTAGTCAACACACCATGAGCATCTAATAAATGATCTAAGGAATAGGGATCTAACGAGTCCAACATTTCATAAATTTCATATGCATTTTTCACTTCGGCAATATCTTTCGGAGGGGCCAATACCCGCTTGCCATCCAATACCGCCGTTACCTGCTCCAAGCTCAAAGAGTTTTGCTCAATGGCAAGAGAAGAATAAATCGTTCGGATACGGTTTGTACGACGCAACATAGGGTTTGTGGACAAGCCAGACACAGCATTAACCTGCCCTACCAACTCTGCAATCTCTGCAATTTTATCAAGAATAGAAGTTGTAATTTCAAATGGTGGTTTTTTGTTAAACATAGTTTTCACCTTTCCTTACAATCCTATTATAGCACTTCATCACTCATTTATCAACCAAAAATGATTGATGAAATGAGTTTCTCCTATTTTCTGACACACCTGCCCTATTCCCTTCTCTGTGAATCTCACTTGCATTTTATGCCCGAAACTGATAATATAATGTGTACTGAACAACGCAAATGTCCTTGAAAGCCAAGGCTTTCAGGACTGTTATGCGTTGTTCAAGTGCAAGGGTTTTTGCGGTGATCCTAAAAAGCTAATGGAAGTAGCCGGTGTTCAGGCCAAAATCTGTGGCTCTTTTTTCTAATAAAATTGTTACATTCCCTCGGATAAGTTGTCTATATAGGTGAAAGGATGTGGTTCAATGGATGATGCACAGATTCTGCAGTTGTATTTTGATCGGAATGAAGAAGCGATCCCGGCAACTGACGCAAAATACGGAAAATACTGCACTGCTATCGCAAAGAATATTCTCGGCTCACACGAGGATGCTGAAGAATGTGTAAATGACACTTATCTGAATACATGGAATGCCATTCCCCCACACAGACCCGGGATCCTGTCTGCCTTTTTGGGGAAGATCACCCGAAATTTAGCCTTCAACCGATACAAGCACAACAATGCAGACAAGAGAGGCGGCGGAGAACTTCCCTTGGTATTGGAGGAACTGGCAGGCTGTGTTTCCGGCAAGGAAACGGTAGAAGATGCTTTTGACCATAAGGCCCTTGTGGAAGCCATAAACGACTTTCTGAGCACCTTGTCCGTGGAGAAGCGGAAGCTTTTCGTCTGTCGCTATTTCTACACCGAAAGCATTCGAGACATTGCCGAGAAATTCGGAATATCCTATGCCGGGCTATCTATGACCCTAAGCCGATTGAGGAACAAATTGCAAGCCTATCTCATAAAAAGGGGGTACAAATTATGAAAAAAGAACAGCTTTACGTAGCAATCGGCGAAATCAAGGAAACTTATATCCAAGAAGCTCGTCAGCCCAATGAAAAAAAGATCCCTCCGTGGACCAGATGGTGCCCCATAGCCGCTTCTCTTGCGGCCGTCCTGATGGTTGCATTTTTCGGACTGAACGGAAAACTATGGAACACAGACCTCCCTGCTACAAATACCGCAGACGCAACAGAAGAAACCGCCTTTGGTACCCGGTATGTCTACAGGGTCGATCAAGAATCCTATTCCTCCTATTGTGGAGCCAAGGTCATTGATCCGGAGCGGATCGGAGGAAAATTGGAGGAAGTTACTGTCACCGCAGGCTGGATCACAGAGCCTTCTCAGGAGCCTGCGGGAGAGAATCTCCGCGGAGAGATTTACGAGATCAAAGGTGTCTCTCCGGACATAGCCGTGGCTCTGTGGTTCTTGGATAAGGGCGAGGCTCTGACCACTACCCATTACTATGTGATCGTGAATCCGGCAGCAGACCTGTCCCCCGTGGCAGACTACGTGATCCCCGATTATGTTCCCAATGATAATGAGGAATGAATCCCCTCACTGCCCCTGTAAATCACAGTTTGTCGAACCGTTGGTTCGTAATGAATAATGAAGTCGCGCTGCTGATGAATGATGAATAATGAATAATTGATGTGTGGCTACGCCACGGATTGAAAATCATGGGCTAAAGCCCATAGTTATTGAACTGTAAATCACAGTTTATCGGTCTGTTTATGGTTTACACCTGTAGGGACGAAGCTAGGTCTTCGCCCGTGGCAGTATCGTCGCAGATAGCAATTTCTCCATTCGTAAAAATCATCGTACCACATCGTAGGGGCGAACTGTATTCGCCGGAAAATGTTTCGATTTTGTGCGTATTTCGTATAAATAACAACATTTTCGTTGTCGATCATTAGCGGGCGAACAGTTCGCCCCTA
>JAZSAO010000226.1:0-3094 GCA_045601945.1 Faecousia sp.
AGCCGAAACATTGCCCATTTTGTGTCCCGTGGGGCTATGGATATTGAAGGTTTGGGCGATTCGATTGTAGAGCAGCTGATTGCAGTGGGAAAGATCCAAAGCCCTGCAGATATTTACTACCTCACCGTAGAGGATCTGAAATCCCTGTGGAAGAGTGGCTCCAAGGCAGCCCAAAAGCTACACAAGGCTATCGAGGACAGTAAGAGTCGGGAACTGCACCGACTGATCTACGGCTTAGGCATCCGTCAGGTGGGGGAGAAGGCGGCAAAGCTTCTTGCCAAGAACTTTGGCTCCATGGATGCTCTTATGGATGCAAGCGTAGAGGAACTGACGGGGTTGCGGGACTTTGGTGCCATTACTGCCCAATGTATTGCCCGGTGGTTCGCAGATCCCAAATGTCGGGAAATGATCGAAAGACTACGGGAAGCGGGCGTGAATTTTGAAGGAAGCCAAGACTCTACGGATCTGCGGTTTGCAGGTCTGACCTTTGTGCTCACAGGGGCCTTGTCCCTCTTTACCCGTGACGAAGCGACGGAAAAGATCGAAGCCTGCGGCGGTAAGGCTTCCGGCTCGGTTTCTAAGAAAACCAGTTACGTGGTTGCGGGAGAAAATGCAGGTTCCAAATTGAAAAAAGCCAATGAGTTGGGAATTCCCGTTCTGACGGAAGAAGAATTCTTGCATATGCTGGGCTAACAAGAAAGGATAGATACCAATGAGAAAATTTTTAGCAATTTTGGCTTGTCGGGTCTTAACGGTTATCGGCAAGCTGGTAGGGAAGGGCACCAGTCTTCCCGGAAAGTATGCACTGAAGTTCTGCCCCGATATTCTGCGGCGGATCCAAAAGCCTCCGGTGATCGTTGCGGTTACCGGCAGTAACGGTAAGACCTCTACCATGGAGATGATCGCCGCTGTTTTGCAGGCCAACGGAAAGACCGTTGCTTATAATGTGGAAGGCTCCAATCAGATCGAGGGCGTCACTACCATGATCCTGAACTCCTGCACTTGGGGTGGAAAGATGAAGCAGGATGTTCTTCTTATCGAATCTGACGAGCGGTACACTAAGTACACTTTTCAGTGGTTCCATCCCACCCATTATGTCATTACCAATCTGTACCGTGACCAGCTGACCCGTAACGGTCATCCCGATTGGGTCTTTGATGCTATTAAGGAAAGTGTATTCTCCGATACAAAGCTGATCCTGAATGCAGACGATCCTACAGTTTCCCTCTTTGGTCAGGGACGGGAGGATGTGATCTGGTTCGGTCTGGATCATAACGCTTATGACAGCAAGGCGTTCCGCGGTTCTTACAATGACGGTGCCTTCTGCCCTGTGTGCGGCAAGCCCATGACTTACGAATATTATCACTTTAACCATGTGGGCAAATATGCTTGCACCGCTTGCGACTTTAAGCGGATGGATACGGCGTATGCCGTGACGGATCTGGATCTGGAACAGGGTAAGATCCGCATTAACGGCAAGGACGAGATCCCCTTGGCCTTTAAGAGCATTTATAATATCTATAATATTCTTGCAACCTATGCCATCTGCGATCAGATCGGCATTCCCGGAGAAAAGGCCGCACAGGTCACCGGCAATTATATCCTGAAAAACGGCAGATATATTGAGTTTACCTTGGGTCAGCATGAAGGCACCTTCCTGATCTCCAAGCATGAGAACTCCGTATCTTACGATATGTCCTTCCGCTATGCGGCTATGGAAAAATCACCTTGCAGTGTGGTAGTGATCGTAGATGCTGTCAGCCGTAAGTATTTCACCAGTGAGACCTCTTGGCTGTGGGATATTGACTTTGATTGGTTGGAGGCCGAGCATATTCGCAATGTATATCTGTGCGGTAAATACTGCAATGACTTGGCACTCCGACTCAGCTTCTCTAAGGTTCCCGAAGGAAAGCTAAGGATCTTTGAGGACATTGATGCAGCTTGTAATGAGATCAAGGCTCGTGGCTCTGAGCATCTGTATGCGGTCACTTGCTTCTCCGATCGGATGAAGTTCCTGTCCAACGTAACGATAAAGTGAGGTGCGAACTGTGAAGATTTTACATTTATATCATGATATGATGAATCTCTACGGAGAGTACGCAAATCTCCTGATTTTGGAGCGTTGTTTGAGAGAACTGGGACACGAAGTACAGATCCACACCCTGTCCATGGGAGAAACCAAGGATATTTCAGGTTATGACCTGTATTTTATGGGAGCCGGCACGGAGCGGAAGCAGAAGCTGGCTTTAGAAGCCCTTCGCCCCTATGGCGAGGCTCTGCAGAAGGCACAGGCAGAAGGAAAGGTGTTCCTGTTTACCGGTAATTCTTTTGAACTCTTGGGCAAGTCCATTAAGGATGCCAATGGAAAGGTCTATACGTGTCTGGGGATCTTCCCTTATGAGACAGAAGAAGGGGATCGTCGGATCGTGGGAGATGCCCTTGGCAGTTGCCCCTTGTTTGCAGATCCCATTGTGGGCTTTATGAATAAGTGCAGTAAGACCACCGGGGTCAAGATCCCTCTGTTCACCCTGAAAATGGGCTTTGGCAACGAGGCAAAGTGCGGCGGGGAAGGCGTATATGAGGGGAATTTCTTCGGAACTCATCTGACAGGCCCCGTTCTCATGAAGAACCCTGCTATGCTCCGTGAGATCCTGAGTCGTCTTACGGCCCAAAGGGTGGAGACCGTGAATGTGCCCTATTTACAGCAGGCATATGAAACCACCTCTAAGGCATTGCAAACCCGCTTAGAGGCAACAAAATAATCATAGAAGTGCAAAAAGGAGGATGGAAACCCATCCTCCTTTTGAGTTTTGGTGCGCCAAGTTGGTAAAGGTCCTTGCCTCTCCAATGGGAGAGGTGCCGCGACTGCGGCGGAGAGGGCAGTAGGGATTCCTAATTTTGTACCGATTTCGTAGTAGGCAGAGAAGGATCCTATGTACCGATTTCGTTGTAGGCAGAGAAGTGGGGTTACGGCATGGTATCCACGATCAAGAATAGGAAAAAGGAAGCGGTCTTGCACTCGCTCATCCTTTGCTCCCTGCGGGGCGGTACTTTCTTGTGTTGACAAGAAAGTACCCAAAGAAGCAACCGGAGG
>JAZSAO010000227.1:0-5916 GCA_045601945.1 Faecousia sp.
TCCCGTGATCTGTGGATCGAAGCCGATGACTTTATGGAAGAAAAGGTTGGGAAATTCTTCCGTCTCTTCCCCGGCAACGAAGTCCGTCTGAAAGGTGCTTATGTTGTGAAATGTACCGGCTTTAACAAGGACGAGAACGGCAACCTGATCGAAGTTCTCTGCGAGTATGATCCCGACTCCCGCGGCGGCGATCCTGCCGACGGAAGAAAGATCAAGTCCACCATTCACTGGCTGGATGCCCACACCGCCGCTAATGCAGAGGTTCGTCTGTACTCCAATCTGTTCACCGATCCCGATCCCGACGGTGCAGATAAGGATTTCTTAGAGTGCCTGAATCCCGAATCTCTGGAGATCCTCTCCGATTGTAAGGTAGAGGCAAGCTTAGTGGATGCCAAGGCTCCCGCCGCCTTCCAGTTCATGCGTCTGGGCTACTTCTGCCCCGACAAGGACTCCACTGCGGAAAAGCCCATCTTTAACCGCTCCGTCAACCTGAAGGACAGCTTCAAGGCTGCTAAGTAATATCCCTTACAGCTACGCAGTTCTCCCTGCGTAGCTGTTTTTTATCCAATTTAATTGTGCACTTTACACGATTCCCAATCTATTTTACATGTTATAATATGCACATTGACCAATCGTTTCTATATTAAACGTCGCATTTTCTTTCTTTTTTGTTGAAGTCCGAGAACTTTCTCCTAAAGGCTCCCAACGACTTGCAAAATATCCCGTTTGGCCTATAATAGTTCTTGTGATACACATTAAATAAGAAGCTGCGCCCCTGTTGCGTAGACTTCGGAAAGGTCGTGCTCCATCATGCTGCGAAAGCTTTTCAGTCTCCTTATGATCCTATCTCTGCTTCTACCCCTGATCCCCATCGCTCCCGTAGAGGCCGCCCCAACTGCAAGCCCCGAAGAAACCATTCAGGTAGAAAAACCACCTTACACCGCAAACTACACCTACACCAGCGGCACCTTCCGCTGCGAAATGTATTTTTCCGAAGGGCTTGTTTTCCTGTCCGGCACAGGCCCTCGCAGCTTTACCGATCCCGATGATACACCTTGGTACAATTACGAAAAATATGTAAAATATGTTTACATAGAAGAAGGTCTTACCTCTCTGGGACAGAACTTTTTCCGGAACTGCTATAACCTGCAAACAGTAGAGATCCCCTCTACCGTTACCGCTATCGGAAACTATGCCTTTTTAGGATGCACATCCTTAACGGAAATCTCTTTGCCGGATACTGTAACAAGCATCGGGGATCTTGCCTTTCGGGATTGCACCGGTCTTACCTCCATCACGCTTCCCAAGGCGCTGACGACCCTGGGAGAAAGTGTTTTTGCCGGCTGCAGTCATCTGTCCGGCATTACGGTTCCCGCAGAAAACACTGCCTTCACCACCGAAGATAGGTATCTTTACAACATGGCCAAGACCGAGCTCTATCTGGCCCCTGCTTCCCTCTCCGGAGAATATCGGGTTCCGGAGTCCCTCTCCCTCCTTCACGGACACTGCCTTACTAACAGCGATCAGATCACCTCCGTCTATATACACGAGAACCTGAAGGTCTCCCCCCAAGGTTTGGCAGGAATATCCAATCTGCAAAGCATTACCGTTGCAGAAAACAATCCCAATCACCAAAGCATAGACGGTGTCTTTTTGAATAAAGCCGGAACCGCCCTCCTGCAATATCCCACTGCAAAGGGAGGAAGCTATACCATCCCTCATGGGGTAACCTATATCGTATCCGATGCCTTTGCAGAAATCACAGTTCCCTTTTCCGTTACCTTCCCCGAAACCATGGATTCCATTTACTCTAAAGCCTTCTACAACAGTTCCGGACTGACTGAAGTGGCGTTCAATGATGGTATCCGCTTCATCTATGGTCAAGCCTTCCAAAACTGCACCAATTTGACCGGTCTTACCTTACCCGCCTCTCTGGACACTCTCCATGAATACGCCTTTTCCAATTGCACCTCTATTACCTCTGTAGAGATCCCCACCAATGTTTTGCGGGTTTGGGATTATGCCTTTTCCGGCTGCACCGGTTTAAAGAGCCTTTCCTTCGTCGGTACTACCAGGTTTATACATCGCTACGCCTTCGACGGCTGTACCGCCTTGGAAAAAGTCACCCTACCCGCAACCTTGACAGAAATACAATTCAATGCTTTTTCCAACTGCAGCTCCCTTCCTGAAATAACGATCCCGGAGGCTGTTACATCCCTCGGTTCTAATATTTTCCAAAACTGCTCTTCTCTGGAAAAGGTAACCTTCCCTGCAGGTCTAACCAAGATCGGCTACTGTACCTTTGAAAATTGCAATTTGAAGGAGCTTTTTATCCCCGCACAAGTCCAAACCATCGACAATTACGCATTCTACAACAACCCTTCTCTCCAAGCAGTACACTTCCTGGGGGATCTTCCCGCCACATTTAAAACCAATGCCTTTAGCAAATGCGGAACAGGCCTGACTCTGCGTTATCTTTCCGGCAAAAACGGATGGACAAGTCCCACATGGGATAAATATACCACCGGGGAGTTTACCTGTACAGCAAGCTCCACCGCTACCTGTGTAGATTCCGGTTTTGAGGTCTACCGGTGCGATCTGTGCAAGGCCTACACATCTATCCCGGCCGCTCCCACCGGTCACAGCTTCGGTCAGTGGTATCTTGAACAGGCACCCACCGTAGGGCAAGAAGGCCTATGGAAGAGAGTCTGCACCGTCTGTAACGACTCTGTGGAAGAAACCGTCCCCCCCTTTGCAGAAGTAGACCAGTCCCCAGCCGTAACAGACAACAACGACTATTACAAATATGCCTACGACCGGTGGGCCAATCCCATTCGTTCCTATCTTACGGAAAACAATGACGGTACTCTGACCCGTGTGGAATATACCGGCTCCGATGTGACGGTGGAGATTTATGACAAGAACTTGACCTTCCTTTCCCGAAAGAGCCTGCCTATGGAGCTTCCCATCTTCGGCGGCTTCTACGAGGGCAGCGATTATTACTTCCTGGTTTACGGACAGACAAACAACGGCCAGCTTAATGACCGAGAGGTCATTCGGGTGGTACGGTACACCAAGGATTGGATCCGTCACGGTCATGCATCCCTTCTGGGTGCCAATACTACTGTCCCCTTTGATGCCGGTAGTCTGCGGATGGTACAATACGACAACATGCTCTATATCCACACCGCCCACGAAATGTACGCAAGCAGTGACGGACTGAATCACCAGGCAAATTTGACCTTCTGCGTTTCTATTCCCGAAATGGAGATCACAGATTCCCGATACACCGTCTCCTATGCAGGGACGGGGTACTGCAGCCACTCTTTTAATCAGTTTATCATTACTGACGGAGATAAGCTGATTACTCTTGATCACGGCGATGCCTACCCTCGTAGCCTAATGCTTTCCCAATACACCACCCCCCTGGGACAAGAAAAATTTACAGGCCGGGTTTCCTATTCTCAAATTCTTCCTATGGCAGGAAATATCGGCGCAAACGATACAGGTGTCAGCGTAGGAGGTCTGCAGCTATCCGATACCTCTGTTTTGATCGCCGGGAATTCCATTCTTCAGGACGGCACTGTAGCCTTCAGCGGTCAGCGGAATATTTTCGTCTCTGTAACTCCCCGGGGCGAAATCGGGCAAGACACCTCTACCCTAAATTGGATCACAAGCTACGTTGACGGCATTGATCCCAAGGTTTCCGTCTCCATGCCCCATTTGGTTCCCATTAACGGAAATTCCTTCCTCCTAATGTGGCGTGAGGACAGCACCCTGTGCTATGTATTCCTGGATGGTCAAGGACAGACCGTAGGAGAAATTTACCGCTGCCCCTATTTGATTTCCGATTGCTCCCCCATTGTATACAACGGTGAAGTCCTGTGGTATGTGACAGATAGAACAGACCCCGCCTTCTTCGCCATTCCTTTGGATGCTCCCCGGTCTCCCCACAGCTACAATACAGAGGTTTCTATCACCCTCAAAGCCACCGGCTCTGACTTAGACGGCACCGTTTTGACCCGTAATTATACCCAGACCTACGGAGAGCTTCCCACTCCCACCCACGAAAAATCTGCCTTTACCTTCTTAGGCTGGTACACCAAGCAACAGAGCTACAACTATCAAGTCTCCACCACCCCACCCATAGGAGCAGAGGATACGGTTACCGTCTTGGGAGATCACTTCCTCTACGCCCATTGGCGTAAGGAAGCCCATACCTGTGATTATGTTACCTATGAAACCATCCCTGCCAACTGCACCTCCGGTAAAATTGAGCTCCAGGAGTGTGCTCACTGCTATGCCTCTCGCCAACTGAGGTATTCCGGCGTTGCCCATCAGTGGGATGAAGGGACGATCACAACTCCCGCCACCTGCACAGAAAGTGGTGTAAAGACCTATACCTGTACTCTCTGCGGTACAACAAAGACCTCTACAATCTCTAAAACCGGTCATCAGCGCGTTACCGATCCGGCAGTTTCCCCCACCTGTACCGAGTCCGGTCTGACTCAGGGTGCTCACTGTTCCCGTTGCGGTCTTGTGTATACTGCCCAGACCGTCATTCCTGCAACAGGTCATAGCTACAGCTACACAGATCTGGAAAACGGTACCCATAAGGAGATCTGCACTCTCTGTGATTATCAGAGCGAGCCTCAAGCCCATACCGACAACGGCAATCACGTCTGCACCCTCTGTGGGGGCTCCATCCCTACAGCACCCATTGTCGTTCCCGATCTGAAAATCTACCACTCTTTGAATCTGACAAGTGACATTTCTATCAACTATGTGGTTCCGGAAGCCCTGCTGGCAGAGTATGAGACATACTATTTGGAATGCACCCTCCCCATCTACAAGGGTAATACTCTCACCGGCACCAGAACTGTGCAGCTGCAACCGATGCTGAAGGACGGCTATTATTACTTCACTCTGGCAGAGCTTCACGCCGGACAAATGGCCGATCAGGTAGAAGCCGTTCTGGTAGCCCAAAGAGGCAGCAATACCTACCACTCTCTCCCTGACAGCTACAGCATTGCAGATTACGCTTACGGTCAGTTAGATAGGCCCGGTATGCCCCACACCTTGAAGAAGCTCTGCGCCGACCTGCTCCGCTACGGCAGCTGGACCCAGACCTATAAGGGCTATCGCACCGATTCTCCGGCCAATGGTGCCATGACGGAAGAGCAGATGTCATATCTGTCAAACCTGGAAGATGTCACCTTCGGAAATCATAACCAAAATCTGTCGGATCTGCCCGACCCCACCCTAACCTGGGTCGGCAAGTCTCTGATCCTGGACTCTAAGGTTACCCTCCGCTTTATCTTCAGCGGAGGCAACTACAGCGGAGCAATTTCCGATCTAAGATTGAAGGTAACCTATACCAACTCCGGCGGTGAACCCGTCACTGTGTGGTTAGAAGGTCCTCAGGTCTACAGACCGGAAGGGAATCTGTACGCCTTTGATTTTGACAGTCTCTCTGCCGCAGAGCTTCGTTGTGCAGTATCCGCCGCCATTTACCGGGGGGATACCCAGCTTTCTCCCACGACGAGCTACGCAGCAGATACCTATGGCAATAAAGCAACCGGTATCCTGTTGACTCTGTGCAAGGCCCTGTTTGCCTACTCCGACAGCGCCAAGAGCTTCTTCGCCCAATAAAAAATCCAAATCCCTGCAGGCTCTGTGTGATCCCAAAATCACACAGAGCCCCTTCTGTCCCCACGGAGAGGAAAAACTCGGAATTATTATGAAAGTTTGCATATTTTCTATTGCAAAAAGCTGAAACAGGCTGTATAATATAAAGTGTATTTTAATAGCAGAAGTATACCCGCAAGGCTCCCAAGCCTATGGTATGCTTCGGAAAGGTTGTGACTTTATGATTCTAAAGAAAATCAAGCGTACCCTAGCATTTTCCCTACTCCT
>JAZSAO010000228.1:0-9382 GCA_045601945.1 Faecousia sp.
GGTTTCATTCCCAAGAGAATAATACGGAGCAGTATAGACTTTGTTCCCCTCATTGTATAGGACTTGGCCGGATATATCACTGCACGACGCCCACCCTTTGCTATTGCGGTAGGCCGTCCAAAGCTGGATCGCATCTGTGCCATAGAAGCCGGGATCGATCACCCATTGGAAATGGTGGAATACCTTCCACTGTTCACGTTCTCCCGCCAGCTCCACGCCAATTCCGGTGAGCCTCAGTTCTTCCCGGTCATAAGCGGTGTAGATGAGAATATGGCCGTCTTCTTGAACTTCCTTCGCCTCGTGTCCCTTATTAACGGGATAATCATTTACCTGTATGACGACTCGAACAGCATTTTTGCAAGACAGCAGATCCTCCTGCGTCAAATCGTCCAGTATATGTTCCGGGAAACCAAGAGATTGAAGGTGGTCTTTGATCTGCTGAGTCTCATCATTCTCGGTCAGGGACCTAATCTGCCAATCCATAGTATATCGATGGAAGAACAGATAGCCACATGCACAGCCAATCAATATTGCAATAACCAGTACGATGCTAACGGTCTCGTCGGTGACTCTTACCGTAGTCGTGGAAATACAGTACCCGGCTTCATCCAGTTCCTTAGAAAGCTTTAAAAGGCTGCGGATAATACAAATGTAGAAAATCAGAAAAATAATACCAATAAGTAAACCACCGGGAACCTGCAAAATAGCAAGTATACAAACGAATACTGACCAAACAATCAGCGCAACCACACCACCTGCATGTGGAGCTACGCCCGCCTTTTCCTGCACACTTCGCAATGCCTTCCAAAAGCAAACGTACAGCAGGAATGCAATAGCCATATTAAGCACATTTAAAACCGAGGCAATAGAGGACGCAGAGAAGGTACTTTGATAAATTGTTGTGTTTAGAATTAGGGTTGGAAAATAGTACGCACTGCGGACAACAGTAATGATCCAACAAGCATGGAACCACTTATTCTCCCTACGCAGTGTCCTGAACCCCAAAATAGTCAGGATCATTCCAATTGCCGGAAGAAAATAGTTCAATCCTAAGAAGTTCAAGGTAATGGCACCTAAAGCAAAGCCTGTAAGGATCCTGTTGATTGCTTTCCGCCATGGCGTTACTTCGTAGGCGATGTCATCAGGTGGAATCTCTGCCATACTGCTTTGCAGCATCGAGTCAAATTCCTGCTCATTCAGGTTGTTTACATCAAACTCACACATTGCCGTCACCTCCTAACAGCTTGCGCAGACGCTTCTTGATGCGATAAAGGCGACCTTCAACAGCCCGTTCTGACATACCGATTTCAGATGCGATTTGGGCAGTGGTCTGTAAGTAATAGTATTTTCTGTAAAAGATAAGCCGATCTTTTTGCGAAAGCTGCGCTATGGCATTTCGCAACTCATTCCGACGTTCTTTCTGCAGAAGTTGTTCTTCAGGTGTTGGTTCCGGGGACGGAGTATCCGCTGTTACTTCGATTTCATCATAAGCAGCCTTTGATGACCGCAGCTTGTTAAGGGCAACACTTCGAGTGACGGAAGTGATCCATGCAGTCCAGCTTCCTCGTTCTTCATCGTATAAATGAACTTTATCCAAAATCCGCATGACTGCTTCTGAAAGACACTCTTCTCGATCCTGCACATTGGAAACAATAGGTTTGATGATATACTTCATCAGAGGCCCATAGTGGCTGATCAATTCTTCCGTGCCGGACGGATGCTGTTTTCTAAGCATCTCAATGATGTCGCTTTCCTGCATAAATACCCCCCTATCTCAGTAGGTTCCTTCACTGAATAATACACAGAGTTCACAGAAAACCCACGCCCATTTCCAACAAAATTTTATGGGGTGAAAAATATCTACCAACGCAGAGCAAATCGCCCCGGAGCAGGTTGAACTGCTCCCCGTCAAGTGGACAGTGAAATAAAATAAAGATTTTTTGCACTTCCGGTAGCCGGTTTGGTTACCGGAAGTCATTTTTTTGGGATGACGGCACTGCGGTGCCGTGGAACCTCAGGAAATGTCAGGACGCATCGTCCAGCCATTTTCTGAGGTTTTATTATGCCGCCATGAGATAGTTTTCGTGCTTTTCCATCGGCGTCAGTACGCCCAGATTGCGCTGCACACGGCGGTTGTTGTAATAAATGATGTAATTCTCAATCATAGAAACAAGCTCATCACGGCTTGTGAACCGTCTGCCATAATATCTCTCGCGTTTCAAAATTCCCCAGAAACCCTCCATAGGACCATTGTCAATGCACTTGGCTACTCTGGACATACTCTGCTTCATTTTTGCTTTCTTCAGCTTGTTATAAAACACTCTGTTGGTATATTGAAACCCTCTATCGCTGTGGAACAGCGGATGGGCATTCGGGTTGGCTGCTATGGCAGCATCCAGGGTATCAAATACCAACGGATTATCGTTTCGGTCACGGATGATATAGGCAACAATTCTGCGGTCGTACAAGTCGAGGATTGCGCTCAGATACACCTTGTGTACAATGGGACCTTCGTACCACTTGAATTCTGTCACATCGGTCAACCACTTCTCGTTGGGCATGCTGGCATGGAACTGGCGGTTCAGCCAGTTCTTTGCGATGTGCTGCGGATTGGCAGCTTGTCTGGTACACCCATTGTTCTTGTACTTAATGGTGGACATGATATCCAGGCTGCGGCAGATCCGCAGTACCCGCTTTTCGTTTACATTCAACTTGTAGTCGTGGGACAAGTCGTCCTTGATGCGACGGTAGCCTTTGTCAGGATTCTCTGCATGGATCTGCTCCATAATCTTTGCAATCTTCTCGTTTTCCAACTCTCTGGCGCACTTTTTGCCGCTGAGCCAGCGGTAGTAAGCTGCTCTGGCCACTCCAAGCAGTTCACAAGATAGATCCACAGGATGTCCGAATTCTTCTTTGCATTCCTTAATCGCCAGGTAGATATGCGATTGCCGCACCTGGCTTAGCCCCGCCTCCTTTCGATCTCCTCCAATTTTTTTAGTAGGTGATTCTCCATTTCCAGCATCTTTATCTTATGCTTGAGCTGCTCAATTTCGATCTGTGCCTGCTCCAGTTCCGTCCGGGGCTGCTGATCCTTCTTCCGCTGGCCCCGACGATCCTCCAGTGCTGCTTCTCCGCCCTCTATGTACTTGAGGGTCCAACTCCGGGCCTGCTGGTAACTAACACTGTATGCGATTGCAACCTCTCCGTAGTTTTTGCCGTTGGCAATGCATGCCTTTGCTACAGCAATTCTCTCGGCTTGGGTGGTTTCTCTTCCTTTGGTCATACGGCTTCCTCCTGTCTGTTTCTTGAAGTCTTTATGACCATTATACACCTTAATCCATGATCTGAGTTGGCGAGTTGACCGGATTTTGTAAATTTTGCAAATTTCTCGCAGACTCCCTCTTCCTGACAGATAGTCTTTTGCCGCCATCTCCTTGACTACTGGGTCGTATCGTCGGTTTCCTTCCCTTGGCAGAAATGCAGTTGAACCCTCTGTTTCATACAAACGCACCCAGTCATCCACCATGCTTTGGTGAACACCCAACTGTTCCGCTGCTGCATTTAGACTTATGGTTCCAGTTATACACGCTTTGGCTATTCGTATCTTTTCTTCTGCTTTAATCCTTTTTCTTTTACACATAGATATACCCCCATAAAAGACAGTTTCCTTTTTCACTGTCTCTTATGGGGGTAGCATATCATAACTCCGGGGCGGTGCTTTTTACGGATTCAGTTTTTGCCTTATGATTGTCACTTGTTCCGGGGTAAGCTCCCAATTAAAGCGGATTTCAATGATTTGATCTTCATAGCAGAGGAGATATGTGTGTGCCCACCAGCCTTCCTCGCTGTATAGGCGGTATACTTCTTCTGCTCCCCACGCTTTTGGATCCTGTTCCCTATAGACCATGCGATTACCAACGGGCCAGTCGCTGTAGGTCTCGTCTTGCTCGTAATACATTTGCTCCTTGCACCAATCATAGAGAAAAGAAGCCTTTACCGAAACAATTTCATATTTAAGGTCAGGCGTAATGTCGATGCCATCGCTGTTTATAGTAAATCCTGATTGGCGTTCATAGACTTCACGATGTCCTAACAGTATGGTTTCGTTTAATCTGTTCTCCCTCATGTCGTCGTCAATTTCCACATGAAAGATATCTGCCACAGACAACGGCGCCCTTTTCTCACTGTGTTCTGCTTCCAAAACATCGGAGCGAGTTCTTGTCAGCGTAATGCACACAACCGCAAATGTCAAAATCATAGGCAGAATAAAACAAGCTGCCAATGTTAGTGTCCGATTCAGTCCTCTGGATGCTTTCAGCTTTTTCAGCCCTTGCTTGATGCCGTTTACAATAGCGAGTATTGCAACAATATATCCCAATGCCAAAAACGCTGACCACTTCAAAAGGGTGTTTCCGGACAACAGAATATTGGCGATCCACCCAACAAAGGATACTGCCACAATCAAAATGATAACCTTTTGGAATGATGCAGTACTGGGTGTATCAACAAAAATGCCATTTGGGGCTGCCCGCTTTGCCTTTGCGTACCAAAGGAAGTAGGATAGCAGCTCTGTGATACTGATTACCGTCATACAGACATATGCCGTTCCGGTCATCATGTGACTGGGATCCGATAGCAAACCAATGGGATCAGCAAAAACTCTGGTCACGAAATAGGCACCCATTAGCAGACCAAGTGCCAGCAATAGGAAGTAGCTGGGCAGGAAATTCTTTTTGCAGGCTTTATGCAGTGTTTCCACCTCTATCACCGGATCGGTTTCCAGAGGGACAGGGTTCTCTTTCTCATTATAGAACACCTGCATCTGATGCCAAGTGCAAGTAAGCTTCCAACCGGTGTAAGCACAAAAATCATAGAAAGTCTGCTGTTCTTCAGAAGGCTCCGGATCAAAATCGGATGCTCTTGGGTAATAGGTCACACAGAAGTGAAGATCCTTCGGTTCAATCTTCCGATAGGTCCAGTAAAAATTAGAAATACTTTCGATCAGCCAGCCTTTCTTCGCCATCTTGGTAAAGTGCCTTTCAAGGCCGGTGTGGTTATAGAAGGAGATGTACTCCATCCGGCGTTTCTTGGTATTCATTACGCTTCCTCCTTCCTGAAGATGCGGCGGTAGTCCAAAGCCTGCGCCCGGATCCGTTGATATTCCTTGTCCAGCATTTCCTTTCCCTTGTCGGTAAGGATATAGCTGCGGCGGCGTCCTTCAACCTTAGTTTCAATGATCATTCCTTCTGCCAGGAATTGCTCCAGAAGATTATACAGCGTACCGGAGCCAACGCTGACACGGTTACCGGTCATGGCAGGCACTCGATCCAGAATATCCATACCATAACACTCCTCTTTGAGACACAGCAGCACATAAAACATTTGCTCTGTCAAAGTTTGAAATTTCGCTCTTGGCACAGCTACACCCCCCTATTCTCGAATATCGAGTATTTGTATCTTTATTATATTCTCGATTATCGAGAATGTCAAGAATAATTTTAGATTAACAGATTGTTATTATTGAACTACAATTTTTCTTCCTTGTGTGGTAAAATATTTTATATTAACCTGCAATGAAACCTTAAAAATGTCGAGTAGATAAGTGAAGGGCCCTAGAAGAAAAATGGAGGTGATCGGATGGATGACGAATTGATCGTCCAGCTATACTGGGACAGATCTGAAAGTGCTATATCTGAGACAGATCGGAAATACGGTGCATATTGCAACAGTATTGCCTATGGCATATTGCAAAACAAAGAGGATGCCGAGGAGAGTGTCAGTGATACATATATGGATGCATGGAACTCCATGCCACCCCATCACCCTTCCATTCTGGCCACTTTCCTTGGAAAAATCACTCGCCGGATCTCTATTGATCGTTGGAGATCTAAGACCCGTTTGAAACGGGGTGGCGGTGAAATAAACCTGGCATTGGAAGAACTGGAACAGTGCATTGCGGGAGATCAGTCCCCGGAGCAAGAGATTGAGCAGAAAAAACTGGCGCAAGCAATCAATGATTTTCTGGATGAACTTCCCATACAGGAACGGCGGGTATTTTTAGCTCGTTACTGGTATATGGATTCTATCCGGGAAATCGCAGCACATTTCAAGTTCTCTCAGAGCAAGGTCATGTCGATGTTGTTCCGTACTCGGAACAAACTCCGTCAACATCTTGAAAAGGAGGGATATCTATGAGAACAGATGATTTATTGGATGCCATTGGAGAAGCACGAGATGAATATGTCCAAGATGTAAGAACAGCTAAAAGGAATATCATGCCTCGCTGGACTAAATGGACCTCAGCCATTGCCGCCTGCTTGATTCTGTTCCTTGGTGTGAGTCTGATTTTCAGCAAAATAGGCGGAAATGCGGGCTCCGGCAGTGGGGGCGACCAAGATCTGCAATATATGTACTATGTAGGCCCCGTGCTTCCTCTGACAGTGCAGGGAGATTCCACCGGTATCACTGCCACAAGAAATGTGGACTATAATTTCTCCGGGTACTATACCCATCAAGAAAGCTATGAGAACATCAAGGGTGAGCCGGTATACTATGACCGCTATGACAACAAGGCTTATGTAACAGACTCCTATATGCTCACAAATGAGTCCGGTGAGGCTCAGACACTTACCTTGCTGTATCCCCATATCGGTGATATGCGAGAATACATGAACTATCCTGCCATTTCCGTAGACGGCACTCCTGTCACGACCGCAATGCATCCCGGTCCCTATTCCGGCGGTTTTGAAGGTGTTTGGGGTTCCAATGAAGCCGGCACTGTCAATATCAATCCTTTGGAATGTTTTGATGACTATCAAAAACTTCTCAGCACCGATGCCTATATGAATTCCGCTTTTGATCCATTCCCCGTATTGGATCAGACCGTATTCGTTTATCGGATGCACGATTTTGTGTATAGCGAAGAGGAAGCCGCAAATCCCACTCTCAGTTTTGATTTCAACATTGATTACAGTAAGACCTATGTGTTCAGCTATGGCACGAACGGAGCTTCCCATAATTATGAAACCGGCTTCTGTTCCAGGAGAAAAGGCGCCATTGAGTATCGGCCCAATGCTTCCCCCGAGTATCAGCATCCTGACGACGGATATATTATTCTCCTTGGAGAAGATCTGCAAGAATATACCCTCCAAGGATACCGTGACGGTGGTTGTGATCCCGGCGAAGAACTCTATGACCTGAACTGCACCATCACAAGATACGAAACCACCTTTGGAGAGCTTCTTGCAGGGCTTATGCCGGACTATCTGAAGGAGGTCATGGGTCAGTTGGATGCAGACCTTTTGGGTGTAACCCCTCCCCAAGGGCTTCCTTCACATGAGCTCTATTTGGGCTTAGCCGCCGAATTATTGGAAAGCTACGGGCAAATCGGCACAACACCCGTGGAACGCTATGATACCGGAATGCTAGAAGATATCTTCTCCGCTGTATATACCAATAGTCGTGTAATCTACTTCTCTTTTGATGTTACAATTCCCGCAGAGGAAAGCATCTCTGTAGAAGTGGTCATGCCGAAGGATGCCAGCATTGACTATGTGGGAAATGACAAGGGCAAGGATGGCTTTGACATGGCTACCAAATTAGGTTCCAATCTTACCTTCACTGAGCAAACCGCTTCTATCTGTAGGTTCGAGGAAATCGAAATCGTAGGACAAAACTTCGGCTTTGACCTCAAAAACGGCATAACAACTGTTCCTCTCGATCTCAATCAAGATCACTACTGGCTGCAGGTCAGAAAGATCCGCTAAAACAACTCCTTTCATCACCAATGGCGACCCGGTTTTTTATCGGGTCGCCATACTTTTAATCTGATATAAACTTGATGGAACTTTTATACAATTTGTATACACCTCTCATGTATTCTTGTTTTACATCATAATTGTCGGGGCAAATAAGGAGGTATATATGCAACAGTATAAACGGATGATCCGATCTGTGATTGCAAGTATTTTGATTCTTTCTATTCTATCGGGTTTCGCTTTCCTTACCGTTCATGGTGCCAAAACTGCTGACGAACTGCAACAGGAGATCAAGGAGCTTGAACGCAAATCCGAAGAAATCGAAGCAGAGCGTGAGGCTCTGGAGCAAGAGCTCGAAGCAAATCGGAATCAGACGCTGACCATCGTAGAGCAGAAAGCACAGGTAGACCGAGAAATCGAGTTAGCCCACCGGGAAGTCGAAAATATCAACGAGCAAGTCCACAGCTACAACCTGCTGATCGCTGAAAAGCAAGCCGAGCTGGACAAGCTAAAAACGGAACAAACCAATCTATTGACTGCTTATCAGAAGCGAATGCGAGCCATGCAGGAACGTGGAAACATCTCCTACTTTGAGGTTATGATTCAGGCAAAGAGCTTTGCAGATATGCTGAACTGCCGTGTTATGATTGAGGAGATCGCCCGTGCAGATCAGCGGATGATGGACGAAATTCGTGATATGGCGTTGGTAGTAATGGCAGCAAAGGATGCGCTGGCTGCGGAAAAATTGAACATCGAGTTAAAAAAGGAGGAGCTGGCAGAGGCAGAGGCCGTTTTAGCTGATAAGCGTGCTGAATCCGATGCTCTGCTAATCCAACTCTATGCCGACAAAGAAAACCTCATAGAAGAATGTGAGAAGATCATAGAGGCGGAAGCCTCTCTCAGCGAGCAGATCGCATTATTGGAAACGGAGCGTACCGAGATCCTGTATCAAGAATGGTTAGCTGCCCAAAATCAAAACAACGGTCAGCAAAACGACTCAACCAACAATGATAGCTCTAACAGCAGTCCTCCTTCCACCAATCAAAGTTTTGCATTCCCCATGGCCTACTGCACCATGTTGACCAGTGCATACGGCTATCGCATCCATCCCATTACAGGCAACTATGCATTCCACAACGGTGTAGACCTTGCAGCAGGAACCGGCACGGAAATCTATGCCACCAAGAGTGGCACCGTTACCACTGCAGAAGAAAACTATGTCTACGGGAACTATGTGGTGATCAATCATTTAGACGGGTATTCTTCCCTCTACGGACATATGACCCGTTTCACCGTCGGCGAGGGCGATTATGTCGAACAGGGCGAGCTCATTGGTTATGTAGGCTCTACAGGCTGGTCTAACGGCCCCCATCTCCATTTCACTCTCTACTATAACGGTTCGTCTGTGAATCCTATGAACTATATCAGCATACCCTAAAGTCAAATAACATAGCGGGAGCTGTCATCTGATTACGGTTGACAGCCTTAGTGTAAAATAAAAATTGGCAAAACGTAAAAATTTCGGCGAATATAAAAAAAGAGGAAGAACCAGAGTTCCCCCTCTTGCCAACCTATGATATAGTGTTAGTGGTCAAAAAAACATCGAATCAAGGTGGCAATGATGA
>JAZSAO010000229.1:0-4269 GCA_045601945.1 Faecousia sp.
TATTTGGATGCCCTGACCTGGAATCAGTTCCAGTCTGAGATCTCCTACGGTGGTGCCACCTCCTTTGCAGACAAGACTGCACTGGACTATGTGGAATCCCATTCCGAGACCATGGGGGAAAACTACTGGGATATTACCTCAGCAGTACAGCAGTGGTATTCCGATCCCGAGGACACAGATCGTCTGTTGGTTCTGGACGACAGTAACAGAGGCACCACCAATGGTAGAGCTACTTACGGAGGCTATAGCTATGACACTGTGTATAACCTCCCTCAAATCGTAGTTTACTACAAAAATATAGTAGGTGTAGAAGGAATATATGACTACCATACCCAGAGCGCAGGAAGAGCCGGGGTAGGACAGGTAAACAATTTTACCTTGGGCTTGACCCTGTCCATTCCCCTGGTGAGTGCACCAAGCGAAACGCTTCCTTTCTCTCTCAGCCTGATTTATAATTCTTCCCTCAGCGGATCTAACTTCACAAATACGGGGGACATTCACACCAAAAACTATAGCACCTCCCAAAGTGGCTTTGGCTGGAAAATATCTGTGCAGCAGAGTATTGTCCCCTTCACCACAACAGGAAACAACAGCAGTACCGTCACTTATTTGGTATACACAGATGGGGATGGCACAGAACATTATTTCCACAAAAAGAGCGGAAGCAGTACCGTTTACGAGGATGAAGACGGCTTAGATCTGACAATTACAGCATCCTCTTCCGGCACCAATCCCACGACCTACACCATGAAGGACAAGGAAGGAAACAAGTGGGTATTCTATTACGGCTTCCTGACACAATACACGGATTATAACGGGAATAACCTGTATTATGCCTATAACGGAAAGGACTACAGCACAGGCAATACCGACTGGCGGCCTTCCGGAACCACAAGTGCCAATCGGGTGACCTCTGTTTGGAGAAAAAATGACGGCAATGATATTATTGCAGAGAAGCTTGTAACATTGAACTATTCCGACAGCGTTCTTACCTCTGTAACAGATCAGGCAGGCAGAAATACAACGATTGAGATTTCCGAAAACAAACTGCAGACCATTACATTCCCGGATAATCAGGTTGCATCTTATGATTACACAACCGCCGGTGGAAAGCATCTCCTCACCCTTGCAGAAGACCGGGAAGCAGGCTACCGTATAACCTACACCTATACAAATGTACTTGGAGAAGAACGGGTATACCGGATACAGGAAAGTGCTCGGGCAGAAGCTGTTGCCGGGGATGAGGATACAGAAACATGGATCACCGGTGAAACCATGCGAGCCTATAAGCAGGGATCAAATTACACACGATTCCGCTATTACGGAGCAGACCGAAAGTCCTATCCCGAGGTTTCAAATAGTACGGATGACATCGTATCCCGATTCTGGTTTGATAATTACGGTCGTACCGTAAATGTTACGAACTACAATTATAACGAAACAAAAATATTCGGTGTATCCGCCGCAACTTATACACAAAATGAAGGTACGAGCAAAACCAACAACCGTCTTACCGGTGCCGGTAGCAGTGGCTTACAGAGTAATAATCTGCTTTATAACAGTGGCTTGGAATATACTACTACGGCTATGGACGGCTGGGATAAAACAGGCAGCGGCAATTCAGCTGTAAAGGATAACTCGGAGACTTCGGCCAATGTTGTCTACCCCAGAAGCGGCAATAAGCTTCTGAAAATGTATTTGGCCTCTACCTCTGCCGGAACGGCTTCTGCTTACCAGACGGTTTATCTGAAAGCCAATACGACCTATGTATTCTCTGCTTATGTCAACACCGTATGTACCACGGCCATCAGTACTGCGGGAGGAGCCTATCTCAGCTTCCGGAACACGTCTAACAGCGATCTTGCAAGGAGCAGATCCGTAAATTACAATACAGAGGCATCCATAGAGGACGGTTGGGAGCGGCTGGAGGTCGTTTACAGAACGGGCAGCCAGGGAGGCTCCTTCCAGGTTGCGGCCAATATAACAAACATGAATAATATCACAGTGTATGACGATTTCCAGTTAGAGGAAGTGGTACAGACACAAAAGGAAGCGCAGTCGGATGGTACAGCTTCCACGGTAAACCTATTGCAAATGGGAAGCTTCGAGCAGTGGACGTCTGCATCTGTGGCAGATCGGACAAAGGTTCCCAATTGGTGGACCTATGATGCATCCAAAGCCTGTCCCGTAAGCTATACAGGCCGAGGCTATGCTATGACCTTCGCTCCCTACACTTCCAGAAAACACAGAGCATCCCAGACTGTCAACCTGAACGCCCCCTCCAATCAGACCTACCTTCTGTCTGCATGGGGACTGGCTCCTGCTGCCAATATGAACACAGGAGAGGATCTTACAGGGGACAACAGCGGAAACGAGCGGTTCTTCGGCATGATCGCAACTATCACCTATACGGGCATAGATGATCCGGAATATCACTATATCCCCTTTAATGATGATGTGAGCGATTGGCAGTATGTCAGCGGTATCATTGTTCCCAAGAAAGCAAATGAGACCGTTACATCTATAACTGTTACATTGGCATCTGATTTCAACGCCAACCGGGTCTATATGGATGATATTTCCCTGATCCAAGAGCCGGTGCAGACCTACGCCTATGACGACGACGGTAATCCCATTGCCCTGTCCGATTCGGAAAACAACAAAACGGAAAAGGAATACGACAGCAGTGACCGTTTGGTGGAATACACGGGCATGGACGGTATTACCTATGCCTTAACCTATTCCGATGCCAATCGGGACCCTGCTACCATTACAGGTGCGGGGCTGAAAACAGAATATTCCTATGATACAGCCGGCAACGTAACTGCAACCACGATCAAATCATCTAATACCTCGGACACAACGCCTGCACTTCAAAGCTCGGCAACCTATAGCGGGGATAAAGATCAGATTGTTTCTGCTACAGATACAAACGGCGCAACGGTGCAATATACCTATTATTCTACCGGTAATCTTGCAAGTAGTGAAGAGGCCACAGATCTTCTGAAAACCGTCCTTGCACCCAACGGTGCCGTGACCCGGTATACCTATGTGGAGGACAGTGATCGCACTTCTTCCGTAACTGTAGAAAATGTCAATGAGATCGCCTACGAATATGCCCGGGGTGTGGTAACGGGTCTCAGTAGAAGGAACAGCGCATCGGAAACCACATGGCAACGGTACAAGACTACCTATAATGCTTTCGGCCAGAAAACCTCTGTTGCGGTGGAAAATGTCAGTAACAACAATGGCAGACCTGCCGAAGATGCACTTTCTTCCATCACCCTTGCTACCTATACCTATGCAGAAAACGGCGGGAATCTGACCAAAATGACCTACGGCAACGGTGCTTATGTAAAGTATACCTATGATATCCTTGACAGACCGGTTAAGGAGGTGTATTATACAAGTAGTAACACCATTACCAAACAGATCCTCTATGTCTATAATGCACAGGGGGCATTAGGGAAGCAGTACACCCTCAACGGATCCGGAACTGTAACGGAGAAGCACGTTTTCACCTATGATTCCTTGGGTCGCCTGATCTACAGCACGGAATATGACGGCAATGACAATGTGATCCAGCGGATCCACCAGACCTATGATAAGAGCAACCGTCTCAGTGCCCAAAGCTGGACTGTAGGTGATACTCCCTATTCCGAAAGCTATACCTATAACGATCCCGGTGTGTCCGGCTCCACAGGCGATGGTACCTTGCAGAAAATGACCATCAGCACGGGGAACAGCATTACCTTCTCCTATGACAGTCTGAAACGACTATCGGGAGCATCCTCCTGGAACGGAAGTAGCCGTTTGCTGAGCACATACTATAGCTACAAAACCAGAACGGATGATAGCCAGAACACCTATTCCACAACCCGTGTAAATCAGAGGAATGTGTACTACGGCTCCAATTTGACCACCGGGAACATTATTTTCGGGGAGCAGTTTGAATACGATGCTTCCGGAAATATTAAGGCTGTCTATGAGAGAAGAAAAAACACCTCTCTCCGTCAGATCGCATCCTATGAATACGACAAGCTGAACCAGCTGACACAGGAGACGATCTACACCTACGATAGCAATACGGATACTACCCCCACGACCACCACCTATCATTATGCATATGACTCCGGCGGTAATATTAAGGAAGTCAAGAAGAATAATGCTGTTATTAAAAGCTTTACTTATGGGAACTCTACCTGGTGCGATCAGCTTACCAAGGTTGGCAACTGGAATGTTACCTATGATGCTATAGGCAATCCTACT
>JAZSAO010000230.1:0-6440 GCA_045601945.1 Faecousia sp.
AAAAAGAAGGAGGGAGACTTTCGTCTCCCCCCTTTTCAATGTTTTATGGGATTGATCCCTTGGGTTTGTATTACTTTGCTGCAAAGTAGGCTTTTGCTACATCACAATAGGCAAACAAAGCCTTGCACAGATCCAGCAATGCACCGGACTTTCCGTTACCATAGGTATCTGCGCTGTAGAGCATGGTCTGAGACACCGCCTCATCGCCTGCATATACTCTACATTCCAGAACCTCTCTCAGTTCCGCAGCCGTAAGCTGATCCACAACAAACATATACTGCTTCTTTGCGGCATTGTAGACCGTTGCCTGAGAGGTAAGCACTTCCTCTTCTCCGTCTGTGTTGGTAAATTTGACACGGAGTTCCAGATCCTTCTCCGTACCTGCAAAGGCAGAAGCATCTACCACGATCTTAATGGCAACGGTGCTGTCCAGTACCAGCGTTTTTCCGGCAAACCGTACCGTAGCATTGGGAAGATCCTCCAACGTACTGTTATTGTTCCCAAATTCCACCGTAGCAAGATCCGTAAGGAGGTTTCTCTGCTCTTCGGTCAGAGAAGCATCTGCCAGATTGTCTGTATTGTGTCCCTTGTAGATCTGAGAAGCGGCGCCGTAGCGCAGGAGGTTTACGCAGACCTTTCTAAAGGCCTCCGGAAGATCCTTCTTGAGCATATTGGTTACATAAGTCACTACACTGTACTCATCCAAGGGAGATACATAAACCTTTCCATCCTTATAGCCATAGATCTCCGAACGTACCATGGTGTTCATTTCCAGTGCGTTTACATCCGTCAGCACGAAGTAGACGTATCCGTCTCGGATCTCTGCCTTCGGCTGTGACAGACGGTCGCCGACATAGCACTTGATCTCATAGCTGTCATATTGAGACAGGGTTGCCTCAGAAACCACATAGTTAATGCTGATGCTGCTCTCCAAATTCAGAGAATGGCCGGGCTTCAGCGCCTGTACCACCTCAGGTGCAGCAGGCTCTTCCGGCTCGGAAGGCTCCGTAGGCTCGGAAGGCTCAGAAGGCTCCGTAGGCTCAGAAGGCTCGGAAGGCTCCGTAGGCTCGGAAGGTTCAACAGTAGGTTCGGGAACAATGTACTTTAAGGTTTCAGAAATTAGAATATCCTCCATGGGAGCACGACCGAAGGAGTCAGGTTTGTCCCACGTGAAGTATTCTGCATAGAATCTAAAGGTAAAGCTCTGATCCTTAGACAGGTCTACCACACCCTCTTGGATGTCTACATACTCTCTCCATTCGGTGTCGTCAAAGTCCATAGAGCGAACATACAAGTCGGTGCCATCTTCCGCAGTAATGCGGATATCATAACTCACATACTCGGTCTGAGACCCACCATAGGCGTTCGTAGCCTCCGGATTCCAGAGCATATCTACCATTCTTGCCAGAACGAATTGGAGACTGTTTTCCTTTTCCCCATTGACAATAGCCTCATAATCTTCTACAGAGATCTCATAGTCCCCTTCCGGATCCATATAGAGAGGAATTTCTGTATGGATGAAAGTCTCATCATAGTCAACGATCTTCTGTCCCATCCCTGTGTCAGCAGCATTTGCAGACCAATAGCAACCGCCTGCATCCACAGTCAAGGGAATGCCGTTACCGCCAAAGGTTTTCGTGTAATCCAACGCAACAGGAATATCCATATAGACCATGTAGCCCTTAGAGACATCCAAGGTACTGCCCATTTCCATAGCGTAGGAGCCTGTATTCAGAGATGTCTCACGGAGGAAAGCGGTCTTACTGTCCATCCACTGCAGACTTACGCTGTATCTCTCTTCTGCAGGGGTAATATGGAGCTTATAGCCATAACCTGTAATGCTCCGGGTCTCGTCAAAGGTCGTCACGGTATGTTCACCTATCAGGACTCTCTGTCCATATCTACCGCTTCCCAAATAAGGTGCGGCATAAATACGGATGGGGCTGTCTGCATCGGGCTTCCATACCTTATTCAGTTCTTCATGGAGCCACAGTGAGCCGGGGCCGTTCTGAGAAGAAACATCAATCGCACCGGAACTGCCATCCCAAAGGAAGGAAATTTCGTTAATCAGAGCATCCCCCGCTTTTCCATAGTTTGACAGATAATAATTCCCCTTCGTCGGGTTCGCCGTGGTATTGTAAACCTTAGCCGTCTTATAACGGGAGGAAATGGCATTGAGGAAATCGTTTGCCGCCTGCACGTCTGTAGAAGCATTGGTCAATTTTCCAACATAAGCAGTGGAGTCCAAGCCACTCATCACGCCCACAGAGTATACCTTTGTTCCGGTGTTTGCCTTTAGGCTTGCAGAAGCGGTAACAGCAGCATTTGCAACGTTTTTATCAAAGGCAACATTGGAAGAAGCCAAACCGTCACTGAGCAAAATGACCACACGCTCTCTGCCGGAGTTCGCAGCGGGTAAGTAATTCGTAGCAGGTGCCGTGACCTTTGTCTTGCCGGCGGCCTCTTCTATATTGCTGAGTTGTCCTGCCAGTAGTTTGAATGCCCCATCCACTCTGGATGCGCCGTAAACATAGGGATCCCGAATGGCTTTGAGAATGGTTTCGTAATTACTTGCGTTCAGCGCTGTTGTTACTGTAGAAGCCTTGGTGTAGTTATTTTGGGTTTTATAGCCATTGTCAAGATTGCTGTACGGATAGTTGGGAATCAATACACTATGACCATAGCCCACAACAGAAACGCTGTGGCTCTTTCCCGGTGCCAAATTGGAATTGCTCTTATACAGACTCTTTAAGAAGGTTGTGATCGCCTTCTGGGCTGCACCCAATTGGGAAACACCTACCCGGAAATACAGTGTCTCTTTCACGCCGTTAATCGTATAGCTATTTCCTAAAACATAGTTTCCGGTCGACCTGGCATTGGCGATAAAGAGCTCATAGGCTGTTACCATAGAGACCCATTTTACGTGACTGCAAGGTTGTAATCCGGAAGTAAGCCATGGATACATACCAAAGGGTCTCTCACTGCTTCCATTACAATTACACTTTTGCAGAACCTGCATCTGCCACTGTCCCCCATAGTACCGCATAGGCATGGTATATATGAAGTCGTCGAAGCCTCCGCTCATAGACGGAGAATTCTTAGCAAAACAAGTTGCCCGATAGTATCCCACAGGAGCCGTCTTATCCAGTGTCTCTAAATAAGTAAGCAAACTGCTGGTAGTTGTAGAGTTAAAGGTCTTAGAAGCGATCAGCTTTCCCATAGAGCCGGAGTGATCCATCACAATGGAAACATCCAGAGGGGTTCCATGAGTACCCATGCCCAGATCCGCAACACTCGTCGCTCCCACAGAGACTAAATACTTATCATCCGCGGCTGATTCCCCGGTATAAAGGTATTGCACAGAAGACAAATCCGCAACAGGAACCGTCAGCTTTGTCAGAACGAAACGGGTATCGTACTTGCACTTGACAGTAGCAGGCTCCGTAACGAACTGTTCCATATCCATCCAAGCGCCGTTGATATACTGATGAACCGCCCAGCCCCAAAGGGTTTTGCTGTCGGCAGTTTCCGTATTCAGCTTTCCTGTGCTGAACTTAGGCGCGGATTTTCCATATCCAACGTAGTAGAATCCGTTTGTTAAATTCGCGGTGTTCTCCTCGTTGCGGAAAGAGACCGCTACCGGTGCCGTTTCGGCAGGCCCTACATAAATATAGTCGATAGAAATTCTGGTTACGTCATCCAGTCCTGTTCCTGTGCCGATGGACGTGGAATCCTCAGGCTGAACGGGGTCCCAACGCAGGCCGTAAAGTTTCATTCCGTTCTGAGAAGCAGGTACAGACCAACGCAGGGTCTGCTTACCTGTGATATTTTTCAGCTTAAAGCCGGAAACACCGCTCCATGCGGTTGCATCGGCATCGGTACGGAAATAAATGGTACTCTTATAGGATTCTGTAGCAGTTTCTGAAAAATACTTTCCCTCCGTAGTGGGGCTAATACCGGCGACTCGCAGTTCAACCACATCGGAGTCTTTCAGCACGTAGTTGTTTAAACGTTTCCCGATATAATCGGGATCCGTTTCCACAGGCATATAAATGCGAGGATCTGTGCCGGAGAAATACCCAAGAAGAGCCCCCTGCGCCATCGTGCTAAAAACAGGCTCCTTAGTGGAATCGGTCTTGACTTGCCAGTTAAAATCCCGAGAGGCATCCCCTACCTTAAAGTCCAAGAAGATATAATCCGGACCTTGAATGTCTTTGGTTGCGCCCTTAGTCTCCAAGGCGAGGGTAGCCTTTTCCTCAGAGGTCAGGTAGCCGAACTCACTGTCCTCCCCCTCCTCAGGGGTCAAGCCGTACTCGTGATAGAGAGATTGTAACAGAGACTCTTCGTAATCTGCCACCTCATTGAGCGATACCGAATCTGCAAGATTCGGGATCGTCTGCTCTTTGTCTGCTCGGTCTGCCGCAAAGGTCATGGGCAGCATTCCCATGAGGGAAGCAACCACAATCAGCATCGCCAATGCAGAACGTAAGAACTTGCGATTTTTCATAATAAAGCTCCTTTCCATGATTGAAAATGTTCCCGTTCCCCGAAAAGCTGAGGCTATTTCCCCATCTTTTCAGGTCTCTTCAATTATCATACTATCTCCATTCAAAAATGTCAATACTTAGTGGATATAACCATTGCTTTTTGTCCAAAATCCACAACTTCTTCAAACAAAACTAAGCATTTTTACCGACCGCATTTTTTACTCTCCCATCATGAAAACAGGAGGAAGGTTTCCACCGCTTCCCCCTTTTTCAGTTTCTAAGGGATTGATCCGATCTGTTGAGGATATACTACCTAAAACTACCCTAAAAGGAGAATCTCACATGGAAAATCAACACGTAGGAAAAGGCTCCATATATTTCAACCATCCACCCACAATTTTAGCTTACGCCTCTGTGGTTGGAAAAAAAGAAGCCCAAGGCCCCCTTTCCGACAGCTTTGATCTGAGCATTCGGGACGGCCATTTCGGACAGCCTTCTTGGGAAAAGGCAGAAACTCAAATGCAAAAAACTGCCTTACAGCTGGCCCTTCAAAAGTGTAACCGAAAAGAATCGGACTTGGACTCCATCTACTTGGGAGACCTGCTCAGCCAGTGTATCGGCTCGGCTTATTCTATGCGGGATAAAGGAATTCCTACCCTCGGTCTGTACGGAGCCTGTTCTACCATGGCAGAGAGCCTCCTCTTAGGCTCCATGTCCGTGGCAGGCGGCTTTTCCCGTATGACTGCCGCTTTAACCTCTTCTCATTTTGCTTCCTCGGAGCGGCAATTCCGATTTCCCTTAGGCTATGGAGGACAGCGAACCCCCACAGCCCAGTGGACGGTAACCGGATCCGGTGCCGTCATCCTCGGTCCACAGGGTAACGGCCCCTATATCCGCTCCGCCACCATAGGCACTGTGGTAGATGCCGGGATCAAGGTTGCCAATAACATGGGCGCCGCCATGGCGCCTGCCGCCTTTGAAACCATCCGTACCCATCTGAAGGACATGGGTAGAAGCCCATCCTTTTACGACATGATCATCACGGGAGATCTGGGTGCACTGGGGCTGGAAGCCCTTCGTTCCCTCCTCCGAAAAGAAGGCATCGAACCCGGTGAGGGTCTGCAGGATTGCGGCGTTCTGATCTATGACCGTCATAAGCAAGATGTCCACTGCGGTGGTAGCGGATGTGGCTGCAGTGCTGTGGTTCTGTGCGGCTATCTCTTGGGACAGCTTAGGGAGCGAAAACTGAATCGGATCCTGTTTTGCGGTACGGGAGCCCTTCTGTCTCCCCTTTCCGTACAGCAGGGGGAGTCCATTCCATCCGTTTGCCACAGCGTAGAAATTGCCACTTCATAACAGAAAGGAAGGTACCATGGAATATCTGAAAGCATTTATCGTAGGCGGTCTGATCTGTGTCATAGGCCAATTGATCATCGATAAAACAAAATTGACTCCTGCCCGTATTTTAGTCGGCATGGTGGTCTTAGGCGTTATTTTAGGGGGCATTGGCGTTTACGAGAGGGTCATAAACTTCGCAGGAGCCGGCGCAACAGTTCCCCTTCTCGGTTTCGGAAATCTCCTGTCAAAAGGGGTAAAGGAAGCCGTAGACACAAAAGGGTTCTTGGGGATCTTTACGGGAGGCTTCACCGCAGGAGCCGGTGGGATCTGTGCCGCCGTGGTTTTCGGGCAGTTGGCATCTGTCCTTTTCCGCCCGAAAGATAAATAATGCCGCATATTCTCCCCTGAGGGGGTTACACTATCTACAGGGACAACCCGTAATTCAAAGAAAGGAGAATCATTATGGAAAACAATAGCCGTAAACAGAATCAGAATCAGAACCGGAATCAGAATCAGAACCGGAATCAGAACGAAAACCGCAACGAAAATCAGAACCGTAACTGATCCCTCAATGAGCTCATCGCAAATCTAAGAAATCTCAAGACCGATTCGGAA
>JAZSAO010000231.1:0-3860 GCA_045601945.1 Faecousia sp.
AAGGAAGCGGTCTTGCTCTCGCTCATACTTTGCTCCCTGGGGGGCGGTACTTTCTTGTAGGGATGAAGCACTCTTTCAAAAAGTTATTAAGATTCATCGGATATGATGAATTCTTTCTTGCTATCTTGTCGATTTATGATATAATAACTGCAATGACTATTACGTAATTGCAGGCATTTTCCTTCTTATCCATTACGAGGAACTGCAAATTTCGGCGATTGGATATCATTGAACTTATGGTATCCTGCTTTCCATTTCAATACACTATGAACAGGTGACAACTTTATGCTGAAAAAAATTTCCGGACGGAAGGTTATCCTCTCCATTGTGTTTTTTTCCGTCCTTCTTTTTCTTTTCTTCCTCCTATCGGGGGACAATTTGCAATTATTGAAAGAGCTGTTTTCCGGAGATCTTGCCAACGGTGAACTCCGTGACCGACTTATGGATCTGGGCTTCGGTGGCTATATTACCATTACCATTCTGTCCATGGTGCAGGTCGTGTGCACCTTTATTCCCGCGGAACCCATTCAGGTTCTTGCAGGCTTGGCTTTCGGCTTCCCCATTGGTCTGCTCTGTTGTTTGATAGGTGTCTTTCTGGGAAATAGCGTGATTTTCACCCTATACGCTTCCTTCGGCAACCGTTTGAGAAATTATTTCGTCAAAAATCTTTCTTTTGATTTCGAAAAGGCAGCCAACTCTGCCCGAATCACTGCGGTTATTTTCCTGCTGTATTTCCTCCCTGCCATTCCTTATGGCATGATTTGCTTCTTTGCCGCAGGCTTAGGGATGAAATACCACAGATATATCCTCGTTACCCTTCTGGGTGCCATTCCCTCGGTCTGCATCGGTGTGGGCTTGGGGAATATGACACTGACCACTTCTTGGGTCTTCTCCCTGTGTGTCTTCCTTGTGCTGAGCGGCTTGCTGATCTTCCTGTCCGTGAAAAGGGAATGGATCTTTGCAAAGGTCAATGCCTTTGCAGCCAAGCCCCCTTATTCTTCTAAGACCACGGTACAGCCTGTCAACAAATGGCTCCTGTATCCTCTTTACGGCATCATTCGTCTGTACTTCCGTCTAAAGGGCATTCGTCTCCACGGTGTCAACAAAATCGGTAAGGATCCGGAAAAGCCTTCGATCATCCTGTGCAATCACGGCTCCTTTATTGACTTTCTGTTTGCGGAAAGCCTACTTTTAAAAGTAACCCCCAACTTTGTAGTCGCCCGTTTATATTTCTACCATAAAATTTTAGGCGGTCTTCTCCGGCGGCTGGGCTGTTTCCCAAAGAGTATGTTCGCTCTGGATCTGGAAAGCACCAAAAACTGCCTCCGCGTCCTGAAAAACGGTGACGTTCTGGCCATGATGCCGGAAGCACGGTTGTCCACTGCCGGCCGCTTCGAGGATATCCAAGAAGGTACCTACGCTTTCTTAAAGAAATCCGCTGTCCCTGTATATACCATTAAACTCAGCGGCGATTATTTAGCCAATCCCAAATGGGGCAAGGGGATGCGCCGCGGTTCCCTTGTAGAAGCGGAACTGGACATCCTCTTCACCCCGGAGGATCTGAAATCCCTGTCTCTGCAAGAATTACGAGAGGCTGTAGAAAGCCGCCTGTTCTACGATGAGCATCAGTGGCTGGAGTCCAAGCCTAAGATCCATTACCGCTCCAAGAAGCTTGCAGAGGGTCTGGAAAATATCCTGACCACCTGCCCCAAGTGCGGCAAGAAATTCTGCCTCACAGGGAAGAAAAACACCCTCTCCTGCGACCACTGCGGTTCCCTGACTACCATTGACAGTCGGTACAACTTTGGCAACGCTTTCCCCTATGCTCATCCCGGCAAATGGTACGAGTCCCAGTTTGCAACCTTAAAGAAAGAGGTCTTAGCAGATCCCGACTATGTGCTGGAATCTCCCGTTACCCTGCGCCTTCCCTCTGCAGACGGCAAGTCCCTGACGCGCAGTGCCGGCAAGGGCTTCTGTAAGCTGGATCGTAAGGGTCTGACTTATACGGGTACCATCGACAACGAACCCTGCGAAAAGTTCTTCCCCATTGAAAAAATCTACCGTCTCCTCTTCGGCGCAGGGGAAAACTTCGAGACCTATCAGGGGAGCGATATTTTCTATTTTGTTCCGGAGGAGCCCCGTTCCTGTGTAGAATGGTATATGGCCTCTATGATCCTACATGATTCGTAAAGGAGGACCCCATGGAAAAAACCAAAAAAAAGACAGAAACCAATCAGGCGTTTTCCAATATCAGTTTAAAATCCTTTATTACCGTGGTTCTGGTACTGGTGGCTATCCTTGCTCTGTCTGCAACTCTCACATATTTTATCCCCCAAGGCGCCTTTACCCGAAATGACGAAGGGGTGATCCTCACAGATACCTATGTCCAAGGGGACGTCGCTGGGATCCCCCTGTGGCGCGTTTTCAGTGCTCCCATCCGTGTCTTTGCCTCAGAAGACGGACTTACCATCCTTATGATCAGCCTGTTTTTGCTGATCATGAGCGGTATTTTTAATCTTCTGGACAAAACCGGAGGTATCCGCATCTTCATTTCTCAGATCATCCGTCGGCTGAAAGGGCGGAAAGAGCCTGTGATCTTTATGACTGTATTGATCTTTATGCTCTTTGGCAGTTTCTTCGGAATGTTCGAGGAACTGGTAACACTCCTCCCTATTATGATCCTGTTTATGCTGTCTCTGGGCTTGGATACCATGCTGGGTTTGGGAACCTGTCTGCTGGCAGCCTGCTTCGGCTTCTCTGCGGCAATTACCAACCCTTTCTCTGTAGGTCTTGCCTCCCAGTACATGGGGATCAGCCCCTCCGATGGTCTGTGGTTGCGGCTGGTGTTCTTCCTCCTGATCTTTGTCACCCTATGCCTCTTCCTGAGAAGCTATAAGCGGAAGCTGGAAGCAGATCCGACCCGTTCTCTCAGCTATGATGTGGATATGGTAAAGAAGGCCTCCGTTTCCATGTCAATGGAAGAACTCACCCCAGAAGAAAAAGCAAATTTCCGCATTTACGGTGCCTTCTTCGCCATTCAGGTCTGCGTACTGTTAGCCATTGCTTCTATTCGCGCCATTTCCGGGCTTGCCATTCCCATTTTGGCCGCCAGTTTCCTGATTTTCGGCATCATCGCAGGTCTCTTGGTCTGCAAAAAGGCCGGTGATGTTTTCAAACCCATTTTGCAGGGTGCTTCCGCCATGCTTCCCGCGGTGGTCATGATCGCGCTGGCTTCCTCTGTGAAGCTGGTCATGGTGGAAAGCGGGATCTTAGATACGGTAATGCATTTCGCCCTGCAACTCTTAGAGGGCAAGAGCAAATTCCTCGTGATCTTGCTGATCTACGCTCTGATCCTGTTCTTGCAGATCTTTATCGGCTCTGCATCTGCTAAAATCGTTCTGGTCATGCCCATTGTCATGCCCATTGCTACGGCTCTGGGGATCTCCCCTTCCCTTGTGATCCTAACCTACTGCATGGCTGACGGTTTCTCTGATTCCATTATCCCCACCAATCCCGTTCTCCTCATCGGCCTGTCTATGGCCAATGTTTCCTATGGAAAATGGGTCAAATGGACATGGAAACTGCAGCTTCTTGTATTCTTACTGACCATCGGCATCCTCCTCTTCGGCGTATCCGTAGGATATTAACGACCCACGGGTTGCACCGTTGGTGCAGGAGGAAGTTCAAAGTATGAGCGAGTGCAAGACCGCTTCCTTTTCCCTATTCTCGATCGTGGATACCATGCCGTAACCCCACTTCTCTGCCTACTACGAAATCGGTACAAAATTGGGAATCCCTACTGCCCTCTCCGCCGCAGTCGCGGCACCTCTCCCATTGGAGAGGCAAGGGCGGTTACTAAC
>JAZSAO010000232.1:0-2207 GCA_045601945.1 Faecousia sp.
CTATAATCAGAGTCGTGGCTACTATGCCTTCACCTTAGATTCTCTCCTTGCGGCTGAACTTCGCTCTGTCCTGACGGTGCAGATCCTGTCCGGCGAAACCGTAGTGTCCGGCACCGTACAATATGCCGCCGATACCTACGGCAACGGCAAAGACGGAGCCTTAGGTAACCTGTGCAAAGCTCTCTTTGCCTATTCCGACAGCGCAAAGGCTTACTTTGCAAGTTAATAATTGACAGTTGACAGTGGAAATCCGCCATTTCCTATGGGATCGGAGCCAATGTTAACGCTACTCAGGGGGGCGGGAAACCGTCCCCCTGTTTCATGAGATAAGGAAAGGGTGTGCTCCCGGAGGAGCACACCCTGTTTAGATATGGGGATGGGGGAAATTACTTAGCCTTGGGACCGGCTTCTACGATGTGGGCGGGCATGTTGGGGTACTTCTTTGCGAAGTTCTCGGAGAACATGGTAGCCAGCTTGTTAGCCTGTGCGTCGTAAGCTTCCTTGTCTGCCCACAGTCCGCGAGCATCCAGCATCTCGGCAGGAACGCCGGGGCAGCTGGTGGGGAAGTCTACGTTGAATACGTCATGATGCTTGAACTCTACGTTGTCGAAGTCGCCGTTGAGAGCAGCGGAGACCATGGCACGAGTGTAAGCCAGCTTCATGCGCTTTGCGCCTGCAGCAGCGGAGCCGCCTGCCCAACCGGTGTTGACCAAGTAAACCTTGGCGCCGGACTCACGGATGCGCTTACCCAGCATCTCTGCGTAAACAGAGGGATCCATGGGCATGAAGGGTTCGCCGAAGAGGGTGGAGAAGGTGGGCTGAGGCTCGGTAATGCCACGCTCGGTACCTGCCAGCTTAGAGGTGAAGCCGGTAACGAAGTGGTACATAGCTGCGTCCTCGCTGAGGCGGCTGATGGGAGGCAGTACGCCGAAAGCATCAGCGGTCAGGAAGATAACGGTCTTGGGAATGCCGCCAACACCGGGGATAGCGGAGTTGGAGATGTACTCAACGGGGTAGCCAACACGAGTGTTCTCGGTGAGGGAGCCGTCGTCGAAGTCAAATTCACGAGTCTCGTCGTCCATAACAACGTTCTCAATGAGGGAGCCGAAGCGGATAGCGCCCCAGATCTCGGGCTCGTTTTCTTGCTTCAGGTTAATGCACTTAGCATAGCAGCCGCCTTCAATATTGAAGATGCCGTCGTCTGCCCAGCCATGCTCGTCATCGCCGATGAGCTTACGATTGGGGTCAGCAGACAGGGTGGTCTTGCCGGTGCCGGACAGGCCGAAGAAAACAGCAGTCTCGCCGGTTGCAGGATCCATGTTAGCGGAACAGTGCATGGGCAGGATGTTTTCCTTGGTCAGAACGTAGTTCATGGTGGAGAATACGCTCTTCTTGATCTCGCCTGCGTAACGGGAGCCGCAGATGACGATGAGGTGAGCCTCGTAGTCGATCATGATAGCAGCTTCGGAGTTGACGCCGTCGATCTCGGGATCGCACTTAAAGCCGGGAGCGGCAATAACAGTGTAGTCAGCCTCGCCGTACTCTGCAAGCTGTTCTGCAGTGGGACGGATGAGAAGCTGATGGATAAACAGATTCTGAGAAGCCAGCTCGTTTACGATGCGGAACTTCTTGGTATGGGCGGGGTCTGCACCTGCATAGCCGTCGAAGATGAAGATCTCACGACCCTGAAGGTATGCGCAGAGTTTGCCCTTAATGGCGTCGAACTTCTCCTTGGAAATCGGACGGTTGACCATGCCCCATGCGATATCGTCATGGATGGCGGGGGTGTCGACGATGAACTTGTCGTTAGGGGACCGGCCGGTGTACTTGCCGGTAGTGACGACCAGAGCGCCGGTATTAGAGAGTTTGCCTTCACCGCGGCGCAGAGCAGCTTCGGTAAGCTGTGCAGGGCTTAAGTTGCGGTAAACTGCTTTGGGGGCCAGAATGCCCAATGCTTCGAGACCGTAGGTTTCCATAGTGTTTCCTCCTAATAGATAATACCGCCCGGAGACGGTTTGTATATATGCGTTGGCGAAGGGTAGAAAAAACCAACATCCACCAAATACATCATACCATAAATCGAATCAAATTACTATATATTTTTTGTAAAAATTTTATGATCCTTTTTTGTGGATTATTTAGAAATTAAGGGGGGAACGACCTCTTTTTCTGAAATTGATGAAAGATGGATCATAAGGCGGTCTATA
>JAZSAO010000233.1:0-1748 GCA_045601945.1 Faecousia sp.
CATATCAAAACCACTGAGAGAAGCCTTGCTGATTGCCATGGTGACAGAAATATCACTTGCCAGATTCAGGGTATGGCCGATTTTCCAACCGGTTTCCAAAACTGGCTCTTTTTCCTCTTCTGCTCCGCAGATGCAGAAGCCATCTTCATAGCTGTGGGGAACAGTTTCGGACAGAGGACAGTTTTTGCAACCGACGGTATGGGTTTGGTCGTCAACCTTTGTGTAAGTGTAGCTGTGGCCGGTTGCAGGGAGTACTTCCTGTGCAATGAGAACTGTGTTACATACAGAGCAGTGCTTACCTTCCGTCTTGCCGGAGGTAGTGCAGGTTGCGGCAACTGCCTCATCGATTATTTCAGTATGTCCCTTAGCAGGAATCGTCTGCTGTGCAATCAAAACCGCATTGCATCCGGAACAGTGTGTTCCTGCCGTCAGACCGGTTTCGGTACAGGTGGAGGCAACGGCTTTGTCCATGACCACAGTATGACCGGTTGACGGGATGTGGGCAGATTTCATAACAGTGGAACAGAAACAGCAATAGGTCGTTCTAAGACCGCTTTGGGTACAGGTAGGTGCTTGGGTTGCAGTTACCATAGCAATGTGATCGCAGACCTCTGTTCTATCCGGATTTAAGCCAAGAAGGTATGTTTCGCCGTTATACAGCCGGGAACCGCTTCGCTTCTCCCAATACCCTGTTGTAACGAAATGCTCATAGGCTTCCGACACAGTATTGCCCACGTCGGTATAAGCATCCTTATAAAACAGGGGATCAAAATAGGGGCTTGCGGTACTGCCTTCTTCTATGCCGTAATTGATCCAGTGGGAATAGAGTCTTTCTTCATAGGTATTGCCCGGAAGGAGGGCAACCTTATTCTCCGTCAGGGTGGGGTATTTTGCGGCATAGTACTGCCAATCAAAGAGGAGCGTTTCCAACTGTTCCCGGTTTTTCACTGTGGAAAGGCGGATGTTTCTGCTGATATACTCCACCAGGAATGCGTAGCCCTTCATGTCCCCTTGTCCGTATTGGGTGGCGAACTGTTTCAGGTCGAATTCCTCGGAGCCTCTGCGGCTAACGTCATCTCGGGTGAGAGACTCGTTGGCTCCATAGCGGTAATAATGATTTAGGAAGGCTACCTTGTTGGGATAATAAGATTTGTCATACTTGAAATTCACATAGTTGATATAATCCTTGCAATCAAAGAACAAAGATCCCTGACGCCCTTCCCAGAATCCTACGGTGACGAAATGCTCATAGGCTCCTTCGTAGTTATTTGCGCCATAGGTTGCCGCTACGTCCTTTTCATTTGTAAGGTAGTATTGAGGATCGAAGAAGATGCTTGCCACATGCCCCTTTTTACGTCCGACAGTCAGCCAATGGTTCTTCGCCTGTTCCGCTGTCATGCCGGCTGTTTCCTCCCGATAGCAAGCGGAGTAAAGAGCATGATCAAAGAGCCGGACTTCCAAGGCTTCCCGATCCGTAAATTTTTCCATGCGGAAGGTCTTTCCGGAAGGGCTTGTCACGACTGTCATGGCGCTATCCGTATTGAGGTATTCATAGTTCAGCATGGAAACAATGGCCACATGGCCGAGATTATTAGGCCAGTCTACCTGCTTGATACACCAAAGCTGGCTGGGGTCGTTAGGCTTCTTCTTGCTTTGGGTGACAGAACGGTCTGCATTGACTGTTAGATACAGGCCGGAGCGGTGGCTGCGGATATAGTAATAGCCGTTTTCGTTGCTTTCAAAGCCAA
>JAZSAO010000234.1:0-2482 GCA_045601945.1 Faecousia sp.
CCACCAAAGGGTTGCAATTTCTACTGATTGCAGCCCTTTCTCTATAAAAATTTGCAGCCTGTACCTTATGGCACAGGCTGCTCTTTTTCGGGACTTTTTTTACAGCCCCTCGAGGTATCAGTTGCGGAGTATGGGATCGGCAATGGGAAGGGCTTGAGCGGGATCGCATTCGATCCACATATCCAGCCAGAAATCGGCGTAGGAATCAAGAATGTCGATATACTCTTGTGCTGTGGAGGCGGCATTGGCATTTCCGATAATGTACCATGCGTCCAGAATAGCGGTTTGTTCTTCTACAGGTAGATCAAAGAAAGAGTCAACCTCTTGAGAGGCGAGTAGATCGGGGATCTGCAGAATGTTTCTGAGGAATACATCTACATCGGAGCCTTCTTTTATAGAGGTCATAGCAGAAACTGCCTCGGCAGTGATGGTGTTCTGCGTTTGCAGGGAAGCGACATCCCCTTGATACAGACCATCGGAACTTCGGTGGAGCAAGGTTCTGAAAGTGGATCCCCATATAGCTGTGGGCGGGTTAAATACCTCTTTTCCACATCCGGAGAAGGCACAGAGGAGTACGAGGGTCAATAATACAAGAGCAATGATCTTTTTTGACATAACTAAACCTCCAATCGTTACAAGGTTGGGATCTGAAACCATTATGACAATTTTAGAGTGTTTTGTCAATAGGGAAAGAAAGAATCCGGGAACTTTATCTTGACAAAGTGCTCTTTGAGGGATATAATACACCTATATAAACCGTTGAAGCGGGAGTAAAGATGATAGAGCCCTTACAGAGAGTTCGGGAAGCTGGGATCCGAATAGAAAGCTGATCATCAAATGGGCCGCTGAGGGTGGGAGGAAATGTCTTAAAGTACTAAGACAGAGTAAGACCCAACGCAGAGACAGGCGTGATCTGTCAGGAAGCTGTCAGGCTTCTGTTAAGGGCGCTCTCTATGAGAGCGAAGCAAGGTGGCACCGCGGATTATAATGATTCGTCCTTGACAGTCCGGAATAGGTCTGTCATGGGCGATTTTTTATTAACACAATGGTAAGTTTCTATATATGGGAGGATCGTTTTATGCAGTTTAATCAGATTGACTTTGATACTTATTTTAAGCATTATCCCGATCAGCAGGGCTATTTTGGAAAGTACGGCGGAGTGTATATTGCCCCCGAACTGAAGCAGGCTATGGCAGAGATCACCGAGGCTTATTTCACGATTTGTAAATCCAGCAAATTTATCAGCGAACTCCGTCGGATCCGTAAGGAATTCCAAGGCAGACCTACCCCTATTTCTCATTTGGAGCGTCTTTCCGGAAAAATCGGAAATGTACAGCTTTATGCAAAGCGAGAGGATCTGAACCATACCGGTGCTCATAAACTGAACCATTGTATGGGCGAGGCTCTTCTGGCTAAGTACATGGGAAAGAAAAAGGTTATTGCAGAAACCGGCGCAGGGCAGCACGGCGTTGCTTTAGCTACGGCGGCAGCCTATTTTGGATTGGAATGCGATATTTATATGGGGGCTGTGGACATTAAGAAGCAGGCACCCAATGTTGCTCGTATGAAGATCCTTGGCGCCAATGTAATCGAAGTAACCGACGGTTTACAGACACTGAAAGAAGCGGTAGATGCCGCTTTTGCGGCATACAGCCGAGATTATAAAGAATGCATCTACTGCATCGGTTCCGTTGTTGGACCCCATCCGTTCCCTATGATGGTACGTGATTTCCAGAGTGTGATCGGCATTGAGTCCAGGGAGCAATTTTTGAGCATGACCGGTGAACTTCCCGATGCGATCGTTGCTTGCGTAGGCGGCGGTTCCAACGCGGCAGGCTTCTTTGCCGGATTCCTGAATGATCCCGTAGAGATCCACGGGGTTGAGCCTCTTGGCAGAGGCTCTAAGCTGGGGGATCATGCCGCAAGTCTCAGCTATGGCGAAGAGGGTATTATGCACGGATTTAACAGCATAATGCTGAAGGATGAACAGGGAGAACCTGCACCTGTATACTCTGTGGCCAGTGGTCTGGACTATCCTTCTTCCGGACCGGAACACGCATTCCTACGAGATCTGGGACGTGTCCGCTACGGTTATATTGGAGACGATGAAGCGGTAGATGCTTTCTATACCCTTTCCAGAATGGAAGGGATCATCCCTGCTATTGAAAGTGCCCATGCAGTGGCTTATGCTATGGATTTAGCAAAGCAGATGGGCAGAGGATCTATCCTGATCAATCTCTCCGGCAGAGGGGATAAGGATATGGATTATATTATTGAACGTTATGGGATCCGATAATATCGTTTTTTGAATAGCGTTGCAAAGCAACCTCTTTGGGAGTTCATATCCCAAAGAGGCTGTTGATTTATACTGTTTCTTGATAAAATGGTTAGAAAACCATTTTATCGCAGGATAAATATCCTGCACCGCCTTAGGCGGAAGAAACAGTATTACAGGTTATTTCTTGGCGGCAAAGCCGCCATG
>JAZSAO010000235.1:0-7359 GCA_045601945.1 Faecousia sp.
AGCATTCATTCCCAATTCAAAAATACCTGCCTTATGCTTGGCCACATCCAGAGTAATATTGCCGGAGTTGTTGCTCTTGGCCTTAAAGACAAATTCGATCTCATCACCGGTATCTACATCACCTACATTGACAATGGTTCGCACCTTAGGGGTACGGCAGAAGAGTTCCAAACCGTTGCGATATACTGTGACCTTATCGGAACCGGGCATATGCAGATATGCAAGGAGGAGACCGCCCTCTTCAATATGATAGCGAATGGTGAAATTTGCAGTAGACTTGCTACCGGGCTTTTCGAAACGGAAGAAGGTTCTGTTGGTACCTTCTTCAAGGGTGCATTCCTCATCTGCCTCCAGTTCGTCAGCAACCAGATGATGATAGACCCGTTCGGAAATGCCGGTGGCAAGGATAAACATTTCTTCTTGATCCAAAAGGGCGTTATTCTGGGCGGCGCGGGCTTGGAAAGTGGACAGGTTACTGTCCGTCATGAAGCCAAAGCCTAAATAATTCTTATTTTCCAACAGCTTGACACTACCGGAGACTGCGACGTAGCTGTTTTCGGAACTGAGATGATCTCCCTCGCGGTCAATGAGATATTTCAGCCCGGCAAAGGTGTTGCCTATAGGAGAGCCTTCGTAATAGGCATAGCGATTGCTTTGGGGCCATGATGCGAAGCCCAAGGCACGAGAGAAACGGTTGAAGTTTACGTTTGCAGAGGAATTAAACACAGACAAGCCGTAATAGTTGTTGAGTGCGCCGTCGTTAAGGGTCTGCGTGTTGGTAACTTCTGTACGGTAATAAGGGTCTGTGTCGTTTTCGTCTGCGTATTCCAGAAGTGCTTGCACATAGGTATTATCTTTAGGATAGTTGTTATGAGAACTGGTTCCGACTTTTGCAAGTCCCAAGGCGTAGGACAGTACCATCTCGCAAAGGATGATAAAGCATAGGAAGATTCTTGCATAGTTGACGTGATCGGTACGCTCTGTTTGCTTCTGTCCATAGAAGATAAAGAAAGCTACAACACAAGCGACTACAACAGCAGAGGTGATCAAAACTTGATTGGGCATTGCTTCTTCCATAAACCATGCGCTTGCAATGAGTCCCAAGGAAACGGGAAGGATAATGGCAAACTTCCAATATTTAAAGTTCTCCATAAGGCTGAAGGCACGATATGCCATGCAGACAACTACAAAAGGAACCAAGAAGCTGAAACGATAAGGAAGCATATTGGGGAAATGGAATCCATGCCACATATAATCCAGTACGCGGAAGATGAAACTAAGCATCAAAAACAGAAGCAAGAAGAAGGAAACCAGCTTTTCTCTCAGCTTGATCTTACCGTTGCAGAAATAGAATACGGACAGGATCACGGCGCTAAAACCGCAGAAAATATTAGGCAGGCCTTCCATACTGGCAGGTTCGTAAGCGGGGAGGAAACGGGAGGCAACCTGTTGGAGCGCGGGAAGAATGTTGGGAAGAACTTCACTTTTCATCGTGTCCCAGAATCCGGTGAGTTCAGTCATACCGGTAGTACGTTTCGGGAGATTCATGGCAAGGAGCCCAACTTCTTTACCCGTAGCGGAATAGGTGTATTGCATGGCTGTCAGCGTTGGGATCAAGAGAACTGCTGCCAGACCGGCACCTAAGACCGTACATACGCCGATACGGAAAAAGCGGCGAACAAAATTCCCCGTGCCGTTCCAAGTGACGATGCAGTAACCGAAGAAGGCAAGAAGAATAAAAATGCAGCAGAAGAAGGCAACATAGTAGTTTGCCCACAGACACAATGCCAGTGACAGGACATAGAGGCGGAACTTTCCGTCTCTAAGGAGACTGATCATACCTGCAACCAACAGAGGCAGGACTGCAAAGGCGTCCAGCCACATAATATTCCAGTAATAGGCGGCTGCCCAAGAGCAAAGGGCGAACATTAAGGAGAAAAACGCCATGGAGATCTCGGTTTTCCCATAGGCTGTACGGAGGAAAAAGCAGAAGAAATATCCTGCAAAGGAGATCTTCAGAATCGTTGTCAAGGTGAAGAACTCCCGCATATATTCCAGCGGAACCAGAACAGACAGGAGATTCAGGGGGCTTGCTACATAGTAGGCATACAAAGACAGATAATTGGATCCCATACCCACATTGCGGATATATTCCAAGGATCCTCCCGTGAGAAGCTTCTCACGAAGGGTCAGAAGGAAAGGATAATACTGATGCCAACCATCAGAGGCGAGAATTTGGCGATCGCCAAAGGGGAAAACCTTAGCAACGATATAGCAGATCAGAACAATAAAGAAGGGGAGGAAGAAAGACAGAAGCTGGGGAAGCTTAGGGTTATTTTTTTTGAATAGTGGAGACATTGTCTTATTCATTGGGATTCTCCTTTTTAGTAAGGATCAGATTAGGAAGGAGCGCTTCCTTTTTGGAAAGGATCAGTAGGACGAAAATTGCCAGACTGCATAAAGAGATGACCATACCGGTTACAAGCCCCGGTGTATGATAGTTCATAGTGATCTCATGGGTTCCGGCTTGTAGGGGAAAGGAAATTAAGGCATCTGTCAACTTTACGTCGGGATTTCGGGGATCATAGCCTGTAGCGACGGGGATCTCAGTGCCATCGACTGTGACAGTCCAACCCGGCTCATAGGGTATGGAACTATAGAACAGACCATCTTCTAAAGCAGTGATGGTTCCTTTTAGGGTTGTGTCATCTGCATAGGTGATGTTCCAGACCTCGTCGGAAAGGAGGTCCAACCCTTGCTGTAGTAGGCTGTCATTCTGAATTACCAAAGAGATACTAAAACCGGCTTTTTTATATTTATCAGAGGTGTAGGTAAATTCTATAATATCGCCTACGTCTACATACCCAATAGATTGAATGCCACGGGTATTGACCGTGCAATCGAAAAGCAGTTCGCCGTTGTGATAGGCTTGGACGTTTTTTCCTCCAACCATTCGGGTAGACATAGCAAGGAAGCCGGGAGTGTCCATAGTGTAGCGGAGGGTAAAGGATCCCGCTTCTTGGCTATCCGGTACTGTATAGAGGAACTGATTTACCTTTTCTGTGAGTTCCAGGGAACAACCCTCAGAGGCTTCTAACTGGGGATCGAAAATTGGCTGATATAGGTCACCCTCCAGACCGGTGGCAAGACGGAACAATTCGTTTTGCTCCGCAAAGGGATCCTTGTTGGAAGCGAAAGAGGCGAAGTCGGATAAGTGGCTGTTCGCCATAAAACCAATGCCGATATAGGAAGGAACAGCGTGAATTTCGTAGTCTTCCAATTGGCCCAGAAGGGGCATGGATTCTCCGGCGCGGCAATCGTCTTTTTGTGTCATTAGGTATTTAATACCGCAAAGTGTGTTGGAAAAAGGGGTGCTTTCATAATAGGTAACACTGTTATTTTCCGGATAGGCGCGCAGTCCCAGTGCGCTGGCGAAATTTGCGTGGTTGACTAAGGCGGAAGAAGAAAATACGTCAACCCCGTTGTAGTGATGGATAGAACCGTCATTGGAGGTGCCTTCATAGGAAAACTCTGCACGATAGAATTTTTCCGGATCTGATGCCGTGGCTGTTTCGTACAGTTCCTGACCCACAGTAGCGTGATCGATACAAACGTCGAGAGCGGACCCTTTTCTAAAACCGCTGTATGCGCTCAAGGAACTTTCACCGAGGAATAGCAGAGCAAATACGAGGGAACACAGACACCGACGGTGAGAACGAGACAGTTTCGGAAGGTGCATTTTGCAGCCGGCAAGGAGAGCCAGCGCGGTTGCCAGCAACACACATACATTCAGAACGATTGCATAGTAGCCGAAGGAAACGTCCTTCTTGCAAAGGAAGCCTGCGATGATTACAATGAAACCGCCTGCTACAGCTAAAAGAACCCGTTTAAAACTTAGACTATGAAGTTCTTTATAGCCACGGAAGGCCATAGTCAAAAGTGTAAAGCTGTAGAGGAACGTAAAGCGATTGGGTAGCATATTGGGGAAATGGAGACCGTGCCAAATAAAATCGGGTAATAAGAAAATACAGCTAAAAAGAAACAATAGGAGAAGGGCACCGTGAAACAGTCGGTCTCTGCGAGAGAATTTCCTGTTGCACAGAAAGCTGAAAGCAAGGATCAGGACGGAAAATCCGCAGAAGAGATTGGGAAGCCCTTCTAAATATGTGGGGGGCGAGTAGGTTAGATTGCGGCTCAGAACCTGTGCAAGTGCTTGGCACATGGCAGAAAGGGAGAAACCGTGAAATCCTTGGGGAAGGGCCAAACCGTACAGTAAAAACGTTTCTGTCTGGGAGGCGGAAGCGTTTTGCATTCCCAGAAGCGTAGGGAGGATCAAGACAGCAGTCATGGAAAGGGCGACAAGAGAGCACAGAGCGAAGCGAAGGAGACCTCGGAGAAGGTTCTTAAAGCCTGTCCAATGACAAATGTGATAGCCGATAAAAGAAAGAAGCACAAAGATGCAACAGCAGAAGGAAAGATAGTAATTACACCAGAAGCAAAGGGCTAAAGAAAGAATGTATAAGCGGAAACGACCGCTTTGGAGCATTACAACAGTTCCGGTGATCAATAGGGGGAGGAGGGCAAAAACATCCAGCCAAATAATGTTCCAATAATACCCTGCAGACCATGCACAGAGACTGTATAGTAAGGCGAAAAAGGGGATAAGTTTATCTTGCGTCCGATAAACTTTACACAGGAAGGTGGCAAAGAACAGACCAGCCAGACCTAATTTAGCAATTGTAGCCAATAGCATAAAATGGCTGAGATAAGCTTCGGGTACCAGTACAGACAAGAGGTAGAAAGGACTGGAAAGATAGTATGCGATCTGGGGAATGAAATTAATGCCCATACCGATACTCCATGTGTGTTCCGGAGATCCGCCTCTCAAAAGTGTATCGCGGAAGAGGGATAGGAAAGGGTGGTATTGGCCCCATGCATCCACTCGGAGAAGGGAGTATGTTCCGAAGGGGGCAACTTGCTTCAGCGCAAAGCAAAGGGTGCTTATGATAACCGGCAAGAGGAAAGAAAAAAAGAGAACGTTCCTTTGTTGCTTCTTTACTTTCACATCCATAGAGAATCCTCCTATGACCAACACAAAATAATCATACACTTTTATTATATCTTATTTTACTAAGAAAAGAAAGTGTTTTTCAGAAAAATCCGGAGATTTCAGCGGAAATTTTATAGGATAAACAGAGGTTCAACAAGCTACTTGATTTTAAGAAAGAAAGTTGTATAATAACAAGGAGAAATACACAAAAGGCAGTATGCCCGGGAGAGGAAGAGACTCATGGATAAAATGGAGCGGCAGATAACACGGATACGCGATCTGTCTATAAAAGAGTTAGATGTATATGCCCGAATGACAGAAGCACAGCTTCTGAACCGAGAACATCCCGAAGATGGGATCTTTATTGCGGAAAGTCCAAAGGTGATCGAACGGGCTTTGGCGGGAGGCTATGAACCCATTTCATTTCTCATGGAAGAGAAGCATATTATTGGGGAAGGGGCAGATATTTTGGCTCGTTGTCCATCTGTTCCCGTATATACAGCGGAATTCGAGGTGTTGACACAGCTGACGGGATTCCAACTGACACGGGGTATGCTGTGTGCCATGAGACGGAAGAAGCTGCCATCTGTCCGGGAACTCTGTGCAAATGCAAAGCGGATTGCAGTACTGGAAGGGGTTATGAATCCCACAAATGTAGGTGCAATATTTCGTTCTGCCGCGGCTTTTAACATAGATGCGGTGCTTTTAAGTCCCAATTGCGCCAATCCTCTGTACCGACGTGCCATTCGCGTCAGCATGGGGACGGTATTTCAGATTCCATGGACGTATGATCTCCTGTGGCCCAATGGAAAGACCTTGAGAGAATTGGGATTTAAGACGGTTGCCATGGCGTTGCGAGAAGACTCTGTTTCCTTATGCGATCCGAGATTGCGGGCGGAAGAACGTCTTGCCATTATTATGGGAACCGAAGGGGATGGGTTGGCAGACCTGACGATCGGAGACAGTGATTATACAGTGAAAATCCCGATGTCCCATGGTGTGGATTCCCTAAATGTGGCAGCAGCTGCAGCAGTGGCGTTTTGGGAACTGGCAGGGAAATAAACGATATCCTCGGTTGACAAAAGTCGAATATTTTGGTAAAATGAGAGCGGAAATAGGAACTCATGTTTCGAAACCAAACTTTCAAAAGAGGAGAGATAAAAATGATTGGTAGCGGATTGCGGAAATTCGCCAAGGAAAACGGCATGAAGGCAGAACATGGGGTTGCCTACGGCTTCCTTCGGGGCTATGCCACCACTTTCTCTGACGGCAATGGCATTAAGACCATGTATATCACCACCCGATTCTCTGAGACTCAGACCAGATATGCCTTTATGGAAAAGATACAGGCTATGGATTTTGAGAAAACTTACTTGATCCGTGGAATCGAGATTCAAGACAAGCTGATCACAGTGATATTTGGGGATACCGTTGGTACTATGAAGCGGATTAAGGCCTTTGTAGAGGTATTTTACCCTATTCTGGATGAGTACGGTGCAAGCCGTAATGATATTTGTCCCGAATGTGGCATGATACTCTCCGACGGAAGGTGGAAGCTGGTTAACGGCATTGCTGTCTATATCCACGAGGCCTGCGGACAGCGGATCCGCGAGACCATTGATGCCGGTAATCAGGAGAGACTGTCCAAGGGCAATTACCTCACCGGTGCAATTGGTGCGATCATTGGTTCTGCCTTGGGCTCTGTCGTATGGGCGATCCTTGCTGTTATTGGCTATATTGCTTCTATAGTAGGTTTGCTCATTGGTTTCCTTGCGGAAAAGGGGTATAACCTGTTGGGCGGCAAAAAGGGCTGGGGGAAAATGGTTATTCTGATCCTTGCAGTGCTTCTGGGCGTTGTGCTGGGTAACTTTATTTCTCTGGTTTATTATTGCGCCACGGAATTTGAGTTTGCCTCTCTGGGTGAGTGCATTAGTTCCGTGTTTGAACTGTGCGTATATGAGCCTGAGGTTCGTAGTGCCATGATCTCTGATTGTCTTATGGGCTTCTTCTTTGCAGCTTTGGGCGTCATCGGTCTGGTGACCAGAGCAGGCAAGGAAGCCACCGGTGCAAAGTTTATCGATCTGGAGTAAAGGAAAACGATATCCACCGACCCGTTATAAACCGATTCCATAGAAGGTCCCTACATATAAAGCTGTTTCGCCGCTCCCCACATGGAGCGATGAAACAGCTTTTTTATATCCCACAGGATATGAGCAAATCACAGTTTATACTTATTTCTAATAAAACGGATTGACCGTTTTATTATGCCGCTAATAAGCGGCATGGCGGCTTTGCCGCCAAGAAATGCC